>JBFGJU010000170.1:0-4751 GCA_041577035.1 Thermodesulfovibrionales bacterium
ATCCTCTGCCAGACGCATGAATGCATAGCCTGTGCGCAGAGCGCCAGCTACCGGTCGTGCCTTGAGTAATGCCTGGAACTCCCAGGATGCGGCAGCTTTTTCATAATACGTTTCAAAGCTTGCCAAAGAGGTGACGAGCGGGCCTTTTGAGCCCTCCGGCCTTAATCTGGTATCCACCCGGTACGCGATACCTTCCTTGGTATAAGAAATGAGCATTCTCAGTAATTTTTCCGCTGTTTTTGTTGTTTCGGCGCTCATATCGTTTGGAGAAACAAAGACCACATCAAGATCAGCATTAAACGACAGTTCGCGCCCTCCCAGTTTTCCTAAACCGATAACAGCCAGATCATCGCTGTTTCCCAACAACTGTTCCAAACATACAGACACTATTGCTTCAGCAGTTTTACTTAAAGCCTTTGTGATGTGAAGAACGCCGATTTTTTTTCTCAGGAATAAAAGTCCTACCCGCATTTCTTCCATCTGCTTCATTAACCGGATAGCGGCAATAGCCGAAGAGCCTTCCCGAAGCATTGATTGTATCTCTGCTTTCATAGCGCGGAGACTTTTTCCGCTTATGTCCTGAAAGCCTATCATTTCAAGGTACTCGGGACGACTCATTATTATTTTGGACAGATATTCACTTTGAGAAAATACAGACGTAAGCATATCAATGAGCTCTCTGCTTTCGCTGAATCGCTCAATATAGGATTCTCTGGTACTGAGAAAATGCGCAAATGATTGCAGATGATTCAGGGCCATATCAGGCGAAGCACTCTTCAATGAGGCATCAACAAATACCGGAAGAATATTCTGAAGGAGTTTTCTTCCGCGGATTGTCTGAAACGAGTACATGGAATCTTTTATGGCACTGATATTTCGTGCTGCACGATTTATATTTTTCAGTCCCATATCAGAAAGATAGTCCTGAAGTTCACGTTCTGAGAACTCCTCATCAAAGAAAGTATCACTTACCGGGATATCCTTTTCTTGATCCGCAAATAAGGAATCATAAATAGTTCTTACCGTCCTTCTTCTTTTTTCGAGATCAGCATGAAAAACGATTCTGTTATCAAAGCCCATTTTTCTTGCAATCACATCAAGGGAAGGCTGATCGGACGGCAGGGTATGGGTCTGAATATCGTTTACTTGCTGCAGTCGGTGTTCCAGTATTCTCAGGAAACGGTAGTTTTCAGACAACAGGGAAAAATCTTCATTGCCTATCAATGCTTTCTGAAACAGCCGGTGTAATACTTTGAGGAGACTTCTTTCTCGTAAGAGCGGTTCACGCCCTGCGTAGATAAGCTGCAGGGCCTGAGCAAAAAATTCGATTTCACGTATGCCGCCATAGCCTCTTTTTATATTCCCTTTTTTAAATGTGGAATCAATCCGGCTCTTCAGGCTTCTGATTTCATCTATAGAGCTGAAATCAAGGTATTTTCTGTATACAAACGGGCTGATCATTTCGAGGAAATCGGTCCCCAGGGCACTATCACCTGCAGCAGGCCGGGCCCTCAGGAGCATGGCCCGTTCCCAGGCCCGTCCCCATGATTCATAATAGAGCTCGTAACTTCTCAGGGACAGGGCAATAGCCCCCCGCTGTCCCTCAGGCCTCAGCCTGAGATCGACCCGGTACGCGAACCCAGCATCAGTATTAAGCGATAAAAAACGGGTGATTGCTTCTCCGATCTTGCAGTAATATTCATGGGTAGAGATTCTGTTCACCGTTACTCCGGTATCCTTGGTTATGCCTGATGTTTCTCCCTGTTCGGGCCCATAGACAAACATAAGGTCTACGTCTGAACTGAAATTGAGCTCTTCTCCGCCAAGCTTACCCAGAGAAATAACAGAAAATGAATCACCTGCGGGTGAGCCATAGGTTTCTCGAAAAGAATCCCTGATTATCTGTACTGAACCCTCGATGATGACATCGGCAAGGATGCTCAATTCGAGCATGGTTTCAACAAGGTCGACCTTCTGGAGAATATCTCGCACGGTAATTCTAAGCAGTTGATGGATTTTGAATTTTCGGATAGCAGACATATACAAGTCGATAGATCCCCTTGGCGATATATGCAAAAAAGACGATTCCCGAGTACCATCCAGTGTCTCTTTTAATGAAAGAGACAGCGTTTTTCGATCAGGAGAAACGTCCATGGTACCGAGGATTTCGAATAGATGGTCAGGATATGCTATGGCATAGTTTGCCAGGAACTGACTATAGCTGAACAACAGAGAAGCTGCTTTGAGATGTGGGTCCAGTTCTTCGGTTCTTGACGGGTTTTCAGCAATGAAAGATTGAAGATTTTTCAGAGATCTCTCGGGATCAGGTGTTATTGAGGCAGCATCTTTCAGTCTTGTTTCTATCATTGACTACCATGATACACGATTGTCTTTACGGATGTAAGCACGCGGAACACGGCTTATTTTCTCTCTGCATCCCAGAGTCTCGGGTCTACCGCATCCCTGATTCCTTCCCCGAGAAGGTTATAACCAAGCACGGTAATTAATATTGCCAGACCCGGAAAAACAGAGAGCCACCATGCTATTTCTATATTATCCTTCCCGGATGTAAGAATATTTCCCCAGCTAGGAGTTGGTGGCTGTACACCGATACCGAGAAAACTGAGGGCTGATTCAACAAGGACTGCACTGGCCACACCGAGTACAGCAGAAACAAGCACCGGAGCAAGGCTGTTTATCATGATATGCCTGAAAATAATGCGTAAGTCGCTTGCACCCATGGCTTTCGCAGCCAGGACGTATTCACGCTCTTTTATCGTTAGAAATTCAGCCCTGACAAGACGGGCAACCCCCATCCATGATGTGACACCAATGACGATCATGATATTCCATATGCTTGGCCCAATAAAGGCGATAACAGCGAGAATCAAAAAAAAGGTTGGTATTGAGAGCATGATATCAATAAATCGCATGATGATTCTCTCTGACCAGCCGCCGTAGTAGCCCGATAACGCACCCAGTATCATGCCGATAAACGTGGCTATACCGACAGCAACGAAACCTACGAGGAGGGATATACGGGCTCCGGAGATCATTCTGCTCAATAAATCCCTGCCGAGCTCGTCAGTTCCCAATGGATGTTCTATACTTGGCGACTCAAGAATCTGCTTCCGGTCTATCTCATTAGGGTTATACGGAGAGAGAAAAGGGGCCAGGAACGCGATGATAAATAAACACAGGACTATGAATGCACCTGCAACCGCAAGTTTATTATGTTTAAATCTCTGCCAGAATATCTTCTTTGGCGAATAATTACCCATAGGTTTATTGCGCTCGTATTCTTGGATCAGTAAGCATGTACCCGATATCAGCCATCAGATTTCCAAGAAGGGTCAATATCGCTCCAATGGTCAAAATGCCCATGACAAGTGGATAGTCCCTCATCATAACGCTCATATAAAACAGTTGGCCCATTCCGGGAATACTGAAGATATTTTCGAAGATGACACTTCCTCCTATAAGGCCGGGAACGGAAAGGCCGAGGAGTGTTATTATGGGAAGCAGGGCATTTCTGAACGCATGCCTGTAAATAACGCTGTTTTCATGTATCCCTTTGGCTCGGGCGACCGTAACATAATCCTGCCGTATGACTTCGAGCATACTGCTTCTCATAAACCGTGAAAGCCCGGCAAGTCCCCCAAAGGCTGAGACAAAGACCGGCAGAATGAGATGGCGTGTCCTGTCCCATGATTTGCCGAGAAATGACAGTGAGTCGTAATCCATTGATTTAAGCCCTGATATCGGTAGCCAGTCAAGGTATATTCCAAAGAATATCATGAGGAGGAGCGCAAGCCAGAACGCCGGTGTTGCAAATCCGATAAAAACAAATGTTGTTGTTATTTTGTCATACAGTGAGTACTGATGAGTTGCAGAAGAAACTCCAATGGGTATTGCCACGAGGAAGATAACAAACATTGAAAGGATATTTATCATAAAAGTAATGAACAGTCTTCTTTCCATGAAAGGCTGCTTTGTATCCCATATCTTTTCTATCACCGGTCTTCTATCTGTTGAAAAAGATTCTCCAAAATCAAGGTAGACAATCCTCTTGAGCCAAACCCAGTATTGTTCAACTATCGGCTTATCAAGGCCATAGAGTTTCTCAAGCCGCTCTCGGGCCTCCGGGGTTATTTTGGGATTCATCTCAGTTAGTACATCAGTCGGCTTGCCCGGAGCAAGGTGAATTATAAAGAATGAAAGCAGCGTGATGCCGAAGAGAGTCGGGATCATTTCCAGCAGTCTCTTTATTATATACGCAACCATTCAGGGCTCTATACTATGCTTCTGGAATCTTCGCGGCACATACCATTTGTGGAGATTATAACTGATGCCGATCGGAGAAGGCTTTATTCCTTTAAACCGCGCGTGCACAATCGGCAGGGCGTCTGGTACGTACAAAAATATATACGGCAACTCATCTGCCAGTATCTCCTGAATTCTGAAATACGCCTGTCGCCGTTCTTCTATGGCAAATGTCCGTCGACCTTGCTCAAGAAGTTGATCGACCGCTGTATTTTTATAACTGACAAAATTAAATTCCTTTTCCTTTGTTTTGCTCGAATGCCAGATATCATACTGGTCAGGGTCGATCCCTATGCTCCATCCGAGTATTACAGCTTCGAAACGTCTCTTGTCAATAAACTCATTTATAAAAGCACTCCATTCAAGAACCCTGATTTCAACTTTAACGCCGATTTTTTTGAGTCTCTGTTGAATAATTGTTGCGCAAT
>JBFGJU010000171.1:0-4739 GCA_041577035.1 Thermodesulfovibrionales bacterium
CGGCACGGAGTGTGGTTTCCGGTTTGCCGTTTGCGAGGAAATAGTCATAGGCAATATCAGCGATATCCATGGCTGGCATGCGCTGCAGTTCACGTCTAAAGTAATCGCCAAGCATTCCGAGGCGCATCGCGCCGATAATGCTCTGACCACTGCCCTTCTGTACAGCATACCATTCACTGCCGCGCTTCAGCGTGCGCAGAACTTCGTGCGTATCCTCGTCTGTCCAGTCTGAAAGCATGATCACATAATCACGGTCAGTCTTCTGTCTGCTTTCAGAAGGCTCAATTACGATTGAACCATATACTCCTCTTTGCTCCTGAAGGCCCGTATGGGAGTGATACCAATACGTGCCGCTCTGACGAACGGGAAACTCGTAGGTGAATGTCGTGCCCGGAGCTATGGGCGGAAAGCTGACAAAGGGAACACCGTCCATACCCGGTGGTACAAGCACGCCGTGCCAATGAATTGACGTTTGTACATCCATTTTGTTCTCCACATGAATGCGGGCAGTATCACCTTCCGTGAAACGCAGAACAGGACCGGGGATTGAGCCGTTGATCGTCATGGCCTCGACATCTTGGTCGGTATAGTTAACAATATCGTAATCAATGGAGAGGGTGTATTCGGTCACAGCAGCGATTGAATGATCAGAAAGAAAAAAGCAAATAAATAGGGCCAAGATGATGCGTGTTCTCATGAATGTTACTATTATAATCTTTCTTGGTAAAAAGATAATATCGTTATGCTGTTTGCGGCCAAATCCAGCCTATGTTCAATCCATGCAGGAGATGAATCAATAATCTCGCTCAGAGCTCCGCTTTCACTATTCATTTTCTTTTCATATTTTCTTATTAAGGTAAGAACATGATAATGCGGGTTGTGAAGCATTATTTTTTAGGGTTTATCATTGGATCTTTTGTCGGATTTATGCTTCTTCATCCTGTTTCAATGGTATTTACAAAAATAATCCATCCAGCAGATAACATCTATTTAGACGAAGCCGTTAATGCGTTCAATCCTCATCACCTTCCTATGGCCTTTTATTTCGGCATCCTGGGTTCGTTTATAGGATTACTTAATGTTTATTACATAAAGGCGATTTTAAAAAAGAAAAAACGTGTGGCGCTGCTTGAAGGACTACTGCCAATTTGTGCCTACTGTAAAAACATTCGAGATGATACGGGCAAAGAGCACGGCAACGGAGACTGGCACACCGTAGAAGACTATCTGGCAAAAAAGACTGCGACGGATTTCACTCATGGTATATGTCCGGACTGTTTTAAGAAAGTTATTGAGGAAGATGAAAAATAATATGCTTTCTGCGGCATTCCCGCGAATTCCTGCCAAAGCGTCATACAGAAGCAGACATTCGCCTTTTCCCTAAAATGTGATATGGTATAGGTATCATTTGTTGCAAAGGAGGGCTGAATGCATCATACATTCCTATTGGAACCCGGCAACTGGCTGTCTTCGGGCATGTTGTGGAATGAAAACGAAGAAAAAGTTCCGATAGCAGGCCATGCCAATATAGAGCACCACGACGGGAAATGGGTCAATCATAGCTCAATGCGGCTGCTCACTGATCCGCCCGTTGAAATGAAAAGAGAGTATGAAATCAGGCCGATTCCTGAAAATAAGTCATCAACAACATGGATTGCTCAAGATCCGGCCCTTGGGCAGATGGAAGGAAGTTTTGTCGTCATTCGTGACTCTATACTGTCCACATACCGCTCGGAAAGCGGGGAATACTCCGGCAGTGAATACTTTCTCAAAGAAGACGAAACCACGTATCAGGTAAAGGGCGTCCTGTTCAAGAATACCGTCAAAATATCTTCGTGGGACGCGATACTGACAAAAAACGAAAGCACAGAGTAACACAACAGTAGGGGAAGAATCCATTCACGGTTTATCTGCAAGAAAATGGCGTAGAAAGCTGCGCGGGATTCTCCTTTTTCTTTCTCGCAAATAACCTTTTTTTACAGTTTTTTTGATGATGTCAACTCATCTCTTCACATAAAAAGAGAAGTATATGCCGCAGGTGAGGGCTGATATGATGCTACGTAGCCTCTTGTGCACATGAAGGGAGGATTTCTATGGACCATTCGATAAAAGAGCAGTACCGTTACTTTCTCAAAGACTCGGTGAGGCTGAATATAGATTTCTACTCGACCGATCAGAACAGGGGATTACCACCTCCCCCTGTTGAAAAACCATATTCTGCTGATGCACAGCGCATTAAACTCGTTCCTGCGTCAGAGATGAAGACGATTTCTGGCGTGAATATTTACACCGCCATTGGTAACCGGAGAAGCCGCAGGGCCTTCAGTAGAAAGGCTTTGACTCTGAAAGAGCTTTCCTTCCTGCTGTGGGCTACTCAGGGGGTCCGCAAGGTCGCTGATTCGGGTTCTGTCTTTAGAACGGTTCCCTCTGCAGGGTGCCGACATTCACTTGAGACATATCTCAGTGTCTTTCATGTTGAAGGAATTGAAGCAGGTATCTACCGTTACCTGCCGGTGGAACATGAGCTTTGCCTTATATCACAGCCCGAGGGACTATCAGCGCGGGTTACTGACGCGGCCCTGGGACAGAAGTTCGTGGGTATGGGAGCGGTGACATTTATATGGACGACTATACCCTATCGCATGGAATGGCGATACGATATTGCCGCGCATAAAGTGATAGCCCTTGATGCAGGGCATGTCTGCCAGAATCTCTACATCGCCTGCGAAGCCATCCATGCCGGCACCTGTGCTATTGCGGCATACCATCAAGAATTTATGGACAGACTTCTTGGTATCGACGGCACGGATGAGTTCACCCTCTACCTTGCACCTGTCGGTAAATTGAAAGACGCACAGTGACAGGAATAAATACTATGGGGAAACAATACTGGCTCATGAAAACAGAACCAACCGTATTTTCCTTTGACGACCTGAAAGCGCAGCCGCGGGCTACTGACCATTGGGATGGTGTCCGGAATTATCAGGCCCGAAATTACATGTTGGAAATGAGAAAAGGTGATCTCGCACTCTTTTATCATTCCAACTGTGAGCGTCCCGGTGTTGTGGGTATTGCAGAGATTATCCGGAATGCCTACCCCGACCATACTGCTTTTGATCCCCAATCCGCGTACTACGATCCGAAATCTTCTCCTGAAAAGCCGCGGTGGTTTATGGTTGATATACGGTGGAAAGACGACTTTGAAAAAATGGTATCGCTTCGCGAGATGCGTGAGGTACCGGATCTGAGCGCCATGAAAATCATGCAGAAACGGCAACGCCTCTCTGTCATGCCGGTCACAGAGGAGGAATTTAAAAAGATCATGACTCTTGGTAAGGTGGGATAATTTCGCAGGAAGTTTATAACTCTGCGATATATATGGCAGAGTTGACGTATATAATTTCATATAGTGGTGAAATATCATGGCGAATACTGAATTATATGAAGTGATCATTGTGGGTGGGGGGCCTTCAGGGCTTGCGGCCGGTCTCTATTGCAAACGGGCGGCATTAAGAACAGTCCTGTTTGAGAAGGGATTGCTTGGTGGTCAAATCGCGATCTCTAAAGACGTAGAAAATTATCCCGGACTTGAGGGAATAACCGGTTTTGATCTGGCGGAAAAGATGGCTAATCATGCCCGGTCCTTTGAACTGGATATTGTACAGCAGGAGGTTGGAGAGATACGTATCGGCTCTGATCATCACTCGGTCCGGATGGCCAACGGTGATCTGCATCAGACGATTGCCCTCATTCTTGCCCTGGGAGGAAGCGCACGAAAGCTCGGCGTCCCCGGCGAGGCAGAATATCTTGGAAGTGGTGTTTCATACTGTGCAACGTGCGACGCCTTTTTCTTCAGAGGAAAGACAGTCGTTGTCGTCGGAGGCGGTGATACTGCCATCGAAGAGGCCCTGTATCTCTCGAAAGTCGCGAAGAAAGTATACGTTATTCACAGAAGAGATACTTTTAAAGCAAGCCAGATTCTCCAGGATCGTGTTATGGCTGATCCCAAAATAGAAGTAATCTGGAATACCATTCTTACAGAAATCAGGGGAGACGGGAAAACAGTTGAAGGCATCACGATCGAGAATACTCAAACGGGGAAAACAGGTGAGATTCCAACAGAAGGTGTTTTCATTTTTATCGGATATGAACCCAACAGCCAGTTAATTCCTCCTGAGGTCAAGATGAACGAGCGGGGCTATCTTATAACCGATGAAAAGTGCGAGACGAGCGTTCCGGGTGTCTTTGCTGCCGGGGACTTGCGACAGAAGTTCGCCAATCAGATCGTGGTTGCGGCTGCTGATGGATGCATAGCTGCTCTTGCCGCGGCATATTATGTCGAGATACAGAAAGCCAAGAATCAATTCTCCTAACGGTGTTCTGTTCAGGAATCAGGCACCGGACTTTCGATCGGTTTAGACAGATCATAGGGGCTTGGTGCCGTTTATTTCGCAGTACTCATCCTTAAAATATTTCCTCTGGAAATAGAGTGCAACATTAACCAGGCCAATAAGTACCGGTACTTCGACAAGCGGACCAATGACGGTCGCGAACGCAATCCCGGAATTGATGCCAAAGACTCCCACAGCAACGGCTATGGCAAGCTCAAAATCGTTTGACGCAGCAGTAAAACTCAGGGTTGCGGATTTAGGGTAATCCGCCCCAATTTTTTTGGCAATCAAGAAGGTTATGAGAAACATGAAAACGAAATAGATGAAGAGCGGAATCGCGATCCTCAG
>JBFGJU010000172.1:0-4733 GCA_041577035.1 Thermodesulfovibrionales bacterium
AGAAGACCGCGAAGAAGAAGACCGCGAAAAAGAAGAAAAAGAAATAAGTAGTGTGTTATTGGGTGAATCGGGCTGGAGAACATCGTTCTCCAGCCTCTTTTTTGCTATCTTACCATAAATCCCGGGAATTTTGTAAAAAAAATGAGAAGGGTCTTAAGCTATTGATTTTTAAGTATTTATATGTAAAACAGAACTCATGGGAGCGGATTTATCAGAAATAATATCCCATATATCAGACTGTGCCATTATTTTTTTCAAAAATCGTATATTTGTTGAATGCCCAGATTTATTTACGATAATGTGCCCATAAATGGGAAAACCGATTAGTGAAAAATCCCCAATAATATCAAGCACTTTGTGACGAACAAATTCATCCTTAAATCTCAGGCCTGAAGAATTCAAGATGCCATGCTCACCGAGCACAATGGCATTGTCCAGAGAACCTCCCTTTGCAAGCCCGTTCAGACGCAAATATTCGATATCTTTGAAAAAACCGAATGTTCGCGCAGAGGCTATCTCATGAATAAAGGTATCTTCGGTAATATCAAGGCTGTTCGTCTGTTCCCCGACTCCAAAATGGCTGTAAAAAATGCTATAACTTATTCGGGTACCGTTATAGGGGAGAACGGCAACTCTTGAATGTCCGTCCTCAAACAGAAACGGTCTCTTTATTCTCATGAATGGACGTTCCTTGTGCTGTTCTTCAATGCCTGCATCAACGATTACTGAAATCAAATCCTTCGAACTCCCGTCAAAAATTGGAATTTCAGGGCCTTCGACTTCAACCGTAATATTATCAATCCCGATGCCCGCAAGTGCTGAAAGCAGATGTTCAACGGTTCTGATGGTAACGCCATTACTGCCGATGGTAGTGGCAAATGCAGTGTCGGTTACTGAATCAACAGTTGCCTTGAATGCTATTGACTTGTCGGTTCTCATAAAGGCAATCCCCGTATCCTTCGGAGCGGGCCTCAAGGTCACTTTTGCCTGCCTGCCGGTATGAAGACCGATGCCTTCAAAGCTTATGGTTTGTCTTATCGTTCTTTGGAGTCGCATTGAACCGAAACTTTTATTGCAAATTCTGTGCCAGAATGTATTTAATGCAATATCAATGGGGATAGCATATGCATGGTGTCAATATAAATACGCAGCTGTATTCAGTATAATACAGTTTCTCCATATTTATCTATTTATCAGGTACTCCCCCGACTACTATTTCGGGAATCCTTAAGGTCGGCATTGCATCTGATACAGGAACGCTCTGTGAATCCTTTCCACATGTTCCGATTGAATACCCAAGATCATTTCCAACCATATCTATTGACTGAAGAACCCGGGGGCCATTTCCGGTTAATGTTGCTCCCCGAATCGGGTCACTTTTCTTGCCTTTCTCAATGAGATAGCCTTCCTGCACCTCAAAAACAAAATCTCCTGTCACGGTGTTTACCTGTCCACCTCCCATCTTTACAACGAGAATACCATTATCAAGTGATCGAACAATCTGTTCCGGTGACGCAGAACCTTCCATTATAAAGGTGTTTGTCATGCGGGGTATTGGCCGGTGCTGATATGACTCACGTCTGCCGTTTCCCGTTGACAGGGAGCCGTCTATCATAGCTGAGAGCCTGTCATACATATAATTTCTTAATATTCCTTTTTCCACCAGCACTGTTCGTTGTGAAGGAATCCCTTCATCATCGAAACAAAAGGACCCTCTTTTAAAGGGCAACGTTGCATCATCAATAACCGTAACGAGATTTGATGCAACCTGAGCACCTCTTTTATCCGAGAACACCGACAACCCCTGTTGAGCAAGGTCTGCTTCCAGTCCATGTCCAATGGCTTCGTGTATCATTGTTCCTCCTGCACGTGAAGCTATGACAACGGGCATTCTGCCGCCCGGCGCTTTGCGTGCGGAAAGCATCATTACGGCACGGCCTGCAGCTTTAAGCGCTAACGATTCAATATTATGCTGCTCAAAGAGTTCAAAGCCGATAAAACCCCCGATAGGTTCATATCCAGTCTGAACGATAGTATCCTGAACGGCAATTACGTGAACAACGGCCGTAGTATAAATGCGTGTATCTTCTACAAAAGATCCTTCAGAGTTTGCTATCTGGACCTCTTGCACTGCATCTCTGTAGATTGATGAAACCTGCTTTATTCTTGAATCAAATCCCCTCGCCGCGGTATCAATGGTCCGGACTATTCTAATTTTATTCTTAAGAGGAACGCTCTCTGGTGATTCTTTAATTGCAAAATCCAGATGCGGAGATTTTGTATCAAAATCAATTATCGTAGCATCTGCTTTTCCGGCTGCTGATTTTGATGTCTCTGACGCAACCCGCAATAATGCCTGTTCTGAAAGATCATTGCTGAATGCATAAAAAGTCTTCCCATTGCATAAAAGCCTGATGCCAACTCCTGTTTTCGTGCCCGTTATAATTTTTTCGAGTTTCTGATCTTCAATGATAAGGGAAGTCTGTCTGCGACGTTCGACGAATATATCAGCAAAATCACCGCCGCGGGACAGTGTTTTTTTGATCAATTTTGATAAGAGAATACGATCAAGCATGTATGTTCACGCGTAATATCATTCAGGGTGGGACAGATGTCCGCATACTCCACAAAAAAGTTGATTCAATATATAATGAAAGCAATTATAACACTAATAGTATGGGAACTGAGAACTCTTAACCCGGAAACGAGATGTAAGAAGTAAGAAATAAGAACTGATAACGGAGAACGTAAGATCCGGAACGAATCCCGTAAAGTCGCAAAGCGACACCGGGATTAGAAACTAAGACCATCAGGAGGCGTTATGGCACAGTTTGGCGTGATAGCGGGAAGCGGGCTTTACGATGTCCCCGGACTCATGATCAAAGAAACGCGTACCGTACATACTCCCTATGGGAATCCATCAGCCACCTATCGCATCGGGACATTATCAGGGAAGAACATTGCTTTCTTACCGCGGCATGGAATTGACCATACTATCCAGCCACACAACATAAATTATAGAGCGAATGTATGGGGGTTTAAAGAATTGGGGGTTAAGCGGCTTATTGCGGTCGGAGCATCAGGGGGTATCAGCAGCGATATGAACCCGGGAAAGATTGCGGCTCTGGATCAACTCATTGACGTGACACATGGAAGACCATCAACATTTTATGACGAGAACAGAGTTGTTCACATAGATTTTACCGAACCATTCTGTCCGGATTTGAGAGAGAATATCTTTCGGGCGTCTGAAAAGTCTGCTGTTGATGTTGCCAGGAGGGGCACCTACATCTGTACGAATGGTCCCCGACTTGAGACCGCGGCCGAGATTAAGGCTTTTTCCCTGCTTGGAGCGGATATGGTTGGGATGACCGCCATGCCTGAAGCTGTTCTGGCACGAGAACTGGAAATGTGCTTTTTATTTCTTACGGTAATTACGAACTATGCTGCCGGTCTGACTGGCAGCACATTAACGACAAAAGAAGTGCTTAATGAAATGGAGAGATCTTCAGCAAGACTCAAATCACTATTGCAGGTTTTTTTTGATCAACAGTTTGCTGAACGACGCTGTCTTTGTTCTCAAACGTTGCAAGATGCTTCAATGTAGTATTTGTATTAATTAATCATGTTATTTCAGGTACAATAGGAAAATGCAAACCATACTGTTGGTAGAAGATAAGGATTCAATGGCTCAAATGCTGAAGGAAACGCTTGAGACTGAAGGCTATGGAATTGTTATAGCACGCGATGGACAGGAAGGAATCAAGAATATCAGGGAAAACCACTTTGACCTTGTGTTGACGGATTTAAAGCTTCCCAAAAAGGATGGTCTTGAAATTCTGAAGACGTCCATAGCAGAAACACCTTTGACGCCAGTTATCGTAATGACTGCATTTGGAACCATAGAAACCGCCGTCGAAGCCTTGAAGGAAGGTGCTTTTGATTTTATCACGAAACCATTTGATACTGATCATTTATTATTATTGATAAAGAGAGCGCTTGATAATCAGAAGCTTCATACGGAGAATATTCTTCTCAAGGAAGAATTAGCGTCGAAGTATAACATCCCAAAGATTATTGGCCAGAGTCAGGAGATTAGCGGTGTAGCGCAGAAAGTACAGAAAGTGGCCTCAGCCAAGACAACAGTTGTTCTCCTGGGTGAAAGCGGGACTGGCAAAGAACTGTTCGCACGCGCTATTCATAATCTGAGCCCCAGAAAGGATTACCCGTTTGTCCCTATCAATTGTGCCGCTATTCCAAGAGAACTTCTTGAGTCGGAACTTTTTGGACATGAAAAAGGTTCATTTACCGGTGCGGATATGAGGAAAATAGGAAAATTTGAATTAGCGGACAAGGGAACCATTTTTTTAGATGAAATTTCTGAGATGGATCTGGCCCTTCAGGCAAAAATTTTGAGGGTTATTCAGGAAGAGGAGATTGAACGCGTGGGAGGGGTCAAGACGATCAAAATAGATGTAAGAATAGTGGCAGCGAGCAATGCAGATCTCGAAAAAGCGGTAGAAGAAAAGCGATTCAGAGAAGACCTCTTTTATCGACTAAACGTATTTCCGATAGTCATTCCGCCGTTACGGCAGCGGAAAGACGATATACCGATATTAGTTGACTATTTTATTAAAAAATATTGTTCGGAATTAAGCGGTAAGGTCAAGAGTATTTCTGATGAAGCTCTTGATCTTCTGCTAGCATATCATTGGAAAGGCAATGTGAGAGAA
>JBFGJU010000173.1:0-4699 GCA_041577035.1 Thermodesulfovibrionales bacterium
AGGAAACCGTTCGAAAAAGGGCGCCTCATGTCGATGTAATCCTTGGTCCCCAGAATATCGGCCGTATATTAAACCTGGTATCAGGACAGTCGTCTCTCGGTTCCTTCGATGAAAATCACGAGCTTGCCTATGAAGAGCTTTCCGTAACGAGGAGCAGCAGTATAAAGGCTTGGATTTCGATCATGTATGGCTGCAATAATTTCTGCAGTTATTGCATCGTTCCGTATACCCGAGGGAGAGAAGTATCGCGACCGAGCAGCAGCATCATATCCGAAGTACTACATCTGAAAGGGCAGGGGTATCGGGAGATTACCCTGCTCGGGCAGAATGTGAACTCATATCAGAACAGTTGCAATTTCACTGAATTATTGCAATTGATTGATAAAACAGGGATCGACCGGACGCGTTTTGTGACATCCCATCCCCGTGATCTGTCTCTGGAGTTGATAAGAACCATGCGGGAACTCCCCAGTGTCTGTGAGCACATGCATCTGCCGCTCCAGGCAGGCTCTGATAAGATCCTGCGCATGATGAACCGGGGCTATACGTATGGAGAATATCAAAAAAAGGTAGAAATGCTCAGAGACGCTGTTCCTGCCATGGCTATTACAACAGATATTATTACGGGTTTTCCCGGGGAAACCGGGCGAGACTTTGAGGAAACCGTGAATGCCCTGAAGAGCATCGAGTATGACGGAATCTTTGCATTCAAGTATTCGCCAAGAAAAGGAACAAAGGCCTTTGATATGGAAAACACTGTTTCTGATGACGAGAAATCAGAGCGGCTCTACCGGGTTTTAGAGATTCAGGAAGAAATAACGTATAAAAAGAACAGAAAGCTTGAAGGAACGATTCAGGAGATATTGATTGAAGGTCCTTCAGATACGGACAAGACGCTGCTGTCCGGAAGAACCCGGACAAATAAGATTGTGACGCTCCCAGATTCCGGTGAAGAAATCGGATCATTGATTTCTGTAATGATTGTCAAGGCCCGCCGTCATTCGCTTTTGGGAAAAAAGTTGTCACTGTCCGGGATTTCTAAGCAAAGAGACCATTTATAAGGGGGACATACCTTTCTAGGAATTCCAGGATACAATAGTAACGGGGGAATAATATCAACCAATTCAGTGTGTGGACATTTGGACTAGGGGCGATTGAAACAGAGGATATGTCATGAAAGCTGCGGTATTAACGCTCGGGTGTAAGGTAAATCAGGCAGAGGCCAATATTGTTCAAGAATCACTTAAATATAATGGCATATCCATAGTAAATTTAAAAGAAAAACCAGATTATTGTATCGTCAATACCTGTACTGTCACGGCAAAGAGCGATTATAATTCCAGGCAACTCATACGACGGGCTGCACGAGAGGGTGCCAAAGTCATTGTTACTGGGTGTTATTCTCAGCTCAGGCCGGCAGAAGTAAGAAGAATTCATGGCGTATCGGAAATAATTGACATCAGCAGGAAGAATGACATTATTTCTCTTCTGACAAAGAAAACCGCGGTGCCGTACCATGGAAATCACAGCCAATCAAGGCCTCTTATAAAAATTCAGGATGGGTGCGATTTTCAGTGCTCGTACTGCGTTGTGCCTCTTGCCCGTGGCAAATCACGGAGTGTCCCGTATGAAACGATTCTGGAGCAGTCAAAGATCATAGAGTCACTGGGATACCATGAGATCGTATTGACCGGTATACACCTTGGAACATACGGTCGTGACCTGGCTGAAATGACAACCTTGAACAGCATAATCAGGCGTCTTCTGGATGACCTTACCATTGATCGGATACGACTGAGTTCGCTGGAAATCAATGAAATAGATGACGAATTCATTGAGATCATGCAGGATGATAGAATCTGTGGGCATCTTCATATTCCACTACAGAGCGGAAGCAGCAGAATCCTGAAGTTGATGAGAAGGACGTATTCAGCAGAATACTTTGAAGAGCGATTCAAAGATATTTGCGCACGGATTGACAACATATCCATTGGAACGGACATTATCGTGGGATTTCCCGGAGAGCATGATAATGAGTTCAGACAGACGTATGAACTCATTCGTTCATTACCATTTTCTTATCTTCATGTGTTCCCTTTTTCATCTCGTCCTGGAACCGAAGCCTCAAAGATGAAGGACAAGCTGTCAGCCAGAGAAGTTCGTTGCCGGATGAAGAGCATGTTTGAGTTGAAAGACATGAAGAAAAAGGAGTACATGATAAAACAATTGCAGAAACCCCTGGATGTTATTCTTGAGGAGCGGGTATCCAAGAGCACGATTATGGGAACTTCGGGAAACTATATGAAGGTTTCTGTAGAATCTGAAACGCATGCACAGGGAGAGCGTGTATTGGTAAGGGCGGACAGGATCAGAAATAATCTGCTCCAAGGAAATGTGATGAAATGTTTATAACCGATTGAATCTGTATTATTATTTGCCTGCCTAAAACATAGACAACGTTGTTCAAATGAATAAGGGACTGCATACGTCCGATCTACTGACATACCTGCCAACAACTTATCAACAGTACATGTTTATTTGAAATGACCGATAAGATATATTATGTTAAATTATAGTTCTCTCGATATGGTGCCCAAAAATCGCTCAGCTCCCCCTTTCGTCCTGATTTTATTAGAAAAAATTGCTTTTTTAAGGTCAGTTATTACTTTGCCTATGAAAATGCCTTCAGGAAGCCCTGTTATAGCCTTGATTTCATCTGTTGATAACAAAGGCTCCCTATCAATTTTGAGGTATTTATCCATATTATTAAGCAATTCAATTTGTTTATTCATGATAAGATAATCCGCTGCCGTATCGCCCATAAGACAGAATAATCTGAAAAGCGTATGCCTCGATGGTGGTCTTTTGAAATCAGTTATTTGTGAGGCCCGTTCAATCAGGATCAGGCGTTTGTGTATCAGAGAACTCAATGACAACCGGCATTTCGGAAGTCCTTTCATAAGCACCTCCAGATGTAAGAGTCCTCGGTAATTCAGGCCTTGTGAAATTACCCTGGTGAGATTAATACGTTTCTTTACATGGGTGCTCTGAAAGATCCTCAGCATTCGAGTAATTTCTTCGATTTTGACTGTTAAGTCTCTGTTATTACAAATAATTATTCTTTTCAGCATCCCGTCATCGAGGAGTTCCCTGAGAGTCTGATGGCATGATTCCGAGTTCAATATCCTGAAAAACTCTGAAGTAATTCTTTCATGCTTGGCGTTTTCTATGTGTCGGGACAGCTTCCGCATAGTCCTTCTCGTGTTGTGTTCAATGAAAAAAGAGAGTTCATTCGATATTCGGTATGCCCTCAGGATTCTTATAGGGTCGTCCAATACATTTTCCATGCGGATCATTCGTATTATTTTTTGACCTAAATCCATTAATCCCTGAGAAACATCAATCAATCCTGTTCGAGGAGACCACGCCAGAGCATTTATGGTGAAATCTCTGAGCAGAAGATCGTGCGCTATATTTTTCTTGATGGGGGTAAAATCAAGCAGAATACCGTTTGACAGCATAATCCGATAGAGATCATGTTTTCCTATCCGTATAAGCCTTCCGTCTAGTTGAGAGGCAACGGCTACAAGATTTCGTTTGAAATTACCTGAGACCGCGTAATCCCTGTCAGGCCCTTCCCTGCCAAGAATGAGATCCCTCAGATACCCGCCGACGAGATAGGGATTATTTTGCTTCATGGTATTAAAAACAATTCTATTGCTGCTGTCGACGGTTATCTGTCGGCGGATCTTCCTGCTAGCGGCAGCGGCGGTTCCGGGCATACAAGAATTGTATACTATTAAAACAGCAAATGACATTCCTTGACATTTACAATTATTCTGATTTATAAAACACTGCTGCGGGCGTAACTCAGTGGTAGAGTGTTAGCTTCCCAAGCTGATGGTCGCGGGTTCGAATCCCGTCGCCCGCTCCATATTTTCGGATATCAGCCTGTTATGCAAAGAATTTTTTCAGCGTTTCTTTCTCCATATGGCGATTATTAATACGACGCGACTTTCTGTTCTTGGACGGGCACATGGCACAATCCTGCTGTGACTGAAAGAAAGATCTAACCGGTAAGGACCTTCATCTGTGTGCACTAATGCCTTTGCCCGAATGAGCGATCCAAATGTACCGTTAGCAACATCATGAAAGCATCTGTTGAATGAATCAAAAGAGATGACATGAGGCAGGAATCGTGATGCAGACTTTAACATGCGTTCATGATCAGCAGATATTAAATAAAGTAATGGGTTGTTTTTCTTTCCTTATAGCTTATAATAATAGAGTGGGGTAAGGTAAAGGGAAAATACTATCGTGCTGTAACATTCAGATGTCTGGGTATTTCTTTTCATATTATATAAAAGGAGGGAGCATTTATGTCCATGACACCGAGAGAAACAATTCTGAAGGCCTTTGCAATGGAGAAGCCGGAACGGATTCCCGTAACGCTTTTTGGCGGTGGAATGTGGTCCATTAAGGACTATGGTACCTCTTTCGAGGAACTCTCCGGAAATGTCGATAAGATGGTAGATATGTGTGTTACTGAGGCCGGAAAAATCAGAAGTGATGTCGTGTACGTTGGATCGGGATACAACAATTTTCATGCCGTTGCTATCGGAAAAAAGCTTGGTGCTGACATTAAGTATCGTGAAATCGGTGCCCCGGACCTGACTACCCACTTTGTCAACGCAGAAGA
>JBFGJU010000174.1:0-4632 GCA_041577035.1 Thermodesulfovibrionales bacterium
GTAAAGCCGGATGAACTGGCAGACTGGATTCTTGCGGATAGACTTCAGGTGAGACTCAACCTGCAGCTGCATAAATATATTTTCAAGCAAGAAAGGCAGATGTGACAAAAACTACAGTGCAGGGCCAAGAGTACTGAGTTATGAGTAAAAGAAAAAAAATACGTTTCAAAAATGCCAAATACGCAATGAACGCATAACCCACAACGCTTTACGCTTCAATCCTGAGTTTGTCAAAAGGACTGGCTTTTCTCGTTGCTCAGCACTCATAACTCAATACTTTATATAGTTTTGGCATATATCTTGCTTAAAAATTGACAGGAATACACGGTCATGGTACTATTTTTTAACATGAAAAAGACCATAATGATGGTAATTGTGCTGATTTTTATCGCAGCACCCGCTGTAGCAGACATATACAAATACACCGACGAAAACGGTGTGGTCTGTTACACTGATACTCCTTATGGAAAAAAATCACGGCTTGTTATTAAGGCAAAAAAAGCTGATCAGCCTCAAAAGAGATTAAGGAGATCAACAAATTACAACAGCCTGATCAGACAAGCTGCTTCGAAGTATAATATTGAACCTGAACTCATAAAGGCTGTGATTAAAACAGAGTCGAACGGAAACCATCGGGCGGTCTCAAAAAAGGGCGCAATGGGGCTGATGCAGCTTATGCCGACAACGGCAAATGACATGAGAGTCAGCAATCCGTATAATCCTGAACAGAATATAGAGGGAGGCACAAAATATCTCAGGCTGCTCCTTGAGAAATTCAATGGCGATCTTACCCTTGCCCTTGCCGCATACAACGCAGGTCCAAAGACCGTGGAAAAATATGGATGGAATGTTCCCCCGTATTCCGAGACCAAGAATTATGTCAAAAAGGTCTTTTCTCTTTATAAGGGAAAACGCAGGTATGACTTCACAGGACAGGTGGCAAAAGAAACCCCTGTTTATAAAGTCACCCTCGAGGACGGGACCGTTCTTTTTACCAACTCACCTCTCCTGAAGCCCGGCTCGGTCAGGTTTTAGATGCCGTCCGCAGGCACTGATCTTCAGGATCAGATCCTCTTACTCAAGAAGCAGAACAATGCCATAATCCTTGCTCATAATTATCAGCGCGATGAGGTACAGGATATTGCCGATTTTGTGGGAGATTCTTTGGAGCTTTCGCGGATCGCAGCCACTCAGGCGTGTGACATGATCGTCTTTTGCGGGGTGAATTTTATGGCAGAGAGCGCTTCGATACTCTCTCCGGACAAGACGGTTCTGCTCCCTGAAGTAGAAGCAAATTGTCCTATGGCAGACATGATTCAGGTAGATTCACCGCGGCCGGTGCGGAAGCGCTTTCCCGGCTTTGATGCCCCGCCGTTTCTTTTTCCTCCGGAATTCACGCTGAAGGATATTAAGAAGCAGTATCCGGGGACTCCTGTTGTTACCTATGTGAATACAACCGCGGATGTCAAGGCTGAAAGCGACATCTGCTGCACTTCGGCGAATGTTGTCAAGGTGATCGAATCTTTGCCCGGAGATCAGGTCATATGTATTCCGGACAAGAATCTTTCTGCATGGGCTGCCAAAAACACAAAGAAAAAAGTGATTGCCTGGGACGGCTTCTGTCATGTGCACGAGCGGGTATCCCCTGAAGATGTGGCAAAGGCAAGAAAAGAACACCCGGCGGCCCTTGTTATGGCGCATCCGGAATGCAGGATTGAAGTGCTTGAGATAGCTGACCACGTCACGAGCACATCCGGCATGCTCAGATTCGCTACGTCTTCTGATGCTGAATCATTTGTTGTCGGAACGGAAATCGGTCTCCTGTACCGCCTCAGGAAGGAAAATCCAGGCAAAATGTTTTATCCTCTCAGAAAGGACATGATTTGTCCGAATATGAAAAAAACAACGCTGCACAGCGTGCTCAGGGCATTTGAGGAGCATACTCATCTCGTAAAAGTGCCCGAACATATCAGGATTCCGGCAAAAATCGCGCTTGACAGAATGCTCGCGATACCATAAGCTAATTCAAAATTGGGGTCATTTTTTAAAATGTTTTATACCATCACCTCTTGCGGCGTTCCACAGAATCTCATTGCTTTATGAATCAGAAGAGTAATCTGGAAGAGATCATCCTGAGCAGGATCAGGCAGGAAGGCCCGATTCCGTTTAAGGCATTCATGGAAATGGCCCTGTATAAGCCGGGAATGGGGTATTACACGTCTGAAAAAGCAATAATCGGCAGAGAAGGGGACTTTTATACGAGTTCACATCTGCATCCTGTCTTTGGCAAACTGATCGGAAAGCAGATGGAGGAGATGTGGAAATTGATGGACAGACCACGCGATTTCAAGATCGTTGAGATCGGGCCGGGCGCGGGATATGTCTGCAAAGACATTCTTGATTCAGTACAACATACTGATTTTTACCATGCTTTAGGGTACATCATTATAGAGTTAAATCCTGCACTTGCCGGAATCCAGAAAGAACTGCTCTCCAAATTCATCGATAAGGTTGAATGGCACAATACGATACAAGGGTTAAGCAGCATAACCGGCTGTGTCTTCTCGAATGAACTGCTCGATGCCTTTCCGGTTCATGTTGTTCAGATGGAGGATGAACTGAAAGAGGTCTATGTAACGGCCGACGAATCAGCACTGAAAGAAGTAATGGGCCCGCAAAGCACAGCGGCCATACAGGCCTATTTCGATTCATTTGAGGTTAAACTCGAGAAGGGATACCGGACAGAAGTGAATTTGTGGATCAGGGACTGGCTTCTTGATCTGGACAATGTGCTCACGGAGGGCTTCATTATCACCATCGATTACGGGTATAGTGCAGCTGAATACTTTGACAAAGACCGGAACAGGGGAACGCTGATGTGTTATCACAACCATCAGTTTAATGAAAATCCTTTCCAGCATATTGGAAAACAGGACATGACTGCACATGTGAACTTTTCAGCGGTCAGGAAATGGGGTGAGGAACTCGGGATTCATGCCACTGGATACTGTTCTCAGGGCCTGTTTTTAACAGCGCTCGGCATTGACAGAGAGATCAGACAACTCTATGAGACTTCAGGTGCTTATGAGACTGAACTTGCGAGGATCAAAAGGCTTATTTTACCTGAAGGCATGGGAGATACGCATAAAGTAATGGTTCAGCATAAAGGCACTAATACACCTAAATTAAAGGGATTTTCTATTAGAAATCGGATTACATCGTTAGGGTGAACTGTTTTACTGCTTCAATGCTTTCAAGTACTCCTGCAGGAGAGTGGGCTTCAATGGTGTGAATGCAGTTCTTGTTCGAAAGCAGTTTAAAAAAGAGATCAAAATCAAAAGAGCCCTTTCCGGGCGCAAGATGCTCGTCTGATTTCCTCTCATTATCATGCAGGTGAACTTCAAGAATGTACGGATTGAGCGCGTCCATCCATTCCTTAAGTGATACTTTAGAAAAAAGATTGCAATGCCCTGTGTCAAAGCAAATTCCAAAGTTTTCTGAGCGCATCTGCTCCATGAGCAGTTTCAGATTGTGAGGTTCATCCTCAAAGATGTTTTCTATGGCAATCTTTACCCCAAGGGCAGAGGCCTTTTCATTAACCGGCTGCCAGGTCTTTATACTGTTTTCGAGCCATATGTCGACGTTAAGGGCATATTTCCATTTTTCATAGCCTGAGTGAAACACAATGGCCAGCGGCTTGAGCGATCCAGCCACATCAAGGATCTGGAAAAATCGATCCATGGTTATCTGGTGGACGGCCTGATCCACTGCCCCCGGAGAAAGGTCCATAAAGGGGGCATGCAGTGTCAATGAAGGGCTGTAGTTCAGACTGTTTCTAAAATCCTCTAAATTGTCGTGTGTGACATTATCCAGAATTACAGAACTGAAATAGACCTCGAGGTTAGGTTGATGCTCATTGATGAATTCCAGATATTCAGGGACTTTTGGGAAAGGAATATGGACGTGCGGCGACAGCACTATTTTGAAACAGCAGTCTCTGTGGAGCTGTCCTTGTTTTCTTTCTTGGCGTCGGCTTTGGCTTCGCTTTTGGTTTCAGCCTTGTCCACAGGCTTCTTGTCGGTGGATGTATCAGTCGATGCTTCAGCCTTTTTGCCGTTTCTGGCATAGTCAGTGACATACCAGCCAGTGCCCTTCAGGACAAACGATGTGTTAGAAATCATCTTCTTTAACGCACCTGTGCATTCAGGACAGGTCGCAACAGGATCGTCAGTAATTTTCTGTACTATCTCAAACTGTTTTTTGCACGCGGTGCATTCATACTCATATACCGGCATCAGCAGTACCTCCGACTGGAATCATTCAACTTTTTAATATAACCTATAAAGAAAGATGACGTCAATTCTGGGTGACTCGGCAGGGGGTATATAATACAGTATGCTGTTAGCAGGACTGACAGGAAATTTCGGGATGGGGAAGAGTTCAGTTCTCTCGATCTTTAAGAGGCTCGGCGCGCGCACGCTCGAAAGCGACAGCATTGTGGATGCCCTGCTGAAAGAAAAGTCCATTATAAAGAAAGTACGAAAGATTGTCGGGGATGATGTATTTGAACCGAAAAAAGGGCTCGATAAAAAAAAGATCGCTCGGAGGATATTTGCCAGTCATCGAAAAAGA
>JBFGJU010000175.1:0-4627 GCA_041577035.1 Thermodesulfovibrionales bacterium
ATTCGGTGGGGGAGAAACAGTGATAGAAACAAAAGACAACAAAACCCGGTTTACTTTTAACTTGCCGGCTGAATATCTCGAACAAATCAAGCGCTATGAAGCAGAGTTAAAAACAGCACGTGAAAATTGTCCTCATGAAAAAATAGCTGATTTTCTATCTGCGACATTTATGTAATATTTTATTAAGAAATAAATATACATGTCAATCGAGCTTTTTACTGGAGAGGCAGCTTTATGTTGATTTAATGCTTGATTCAAGTAAGCATCTTTCTTTTATGAAATAGTAAGAGGAACTACCGCAATGCATACAGCAGGAGCAGGTTTCCCACGTAGACCGTCAGTATTCCGATAGCATCCCAGGCAAGAAACAGCGTCTTCTTCTCTGCCCTATAGGTTGCCCCTATAATAGCGATAGTTGTCATGGCAATAGCAGCTAATGCAGAAATAATATGATTCTGATTGACAAATGACAGGAGCGGGCCCTGCGTAAACAGGAAATCGTCAATGGCCAGAATAAATATGTTGAATATGTTACTGCCAAAGAGGTTCCCTATCGCAAGGTTAACCGCATCCATCTTTACGGCAGCAATTGAAACCACGACTTCGGGAAGCGACGTGGAGAGAGCGATGAATATGTTGCCAACAAAGGTCTGTCCGAGCCCTGTCATCTCTGCAATGCCTTCGCCTATCTTCGGAAGAAATACCGCTGCCAGAATAACAATTACCGCATTTATGCCATAGTTTGTTAATGCTGTTTTCAACGTAATATCCTTATATTTCTTTTCAACCGCGACTTCTTTCATATAGGCTGCAAGCTGGCGTTTTTCATAACTATAAATCAGCTTCATTGCTATTAAATAAATAATAATAAAGGTGGGACTATAAAGACCTATCCATGCAAGAGCATTGATGTGATGACCTGCAAACAGGCTTATCGCGACAATACTCAGGAGCAGGATTCCGATACCGCCGGAAAGTATATTACCGTGATGTGATTTTGTTGATACAGGTCCCTGACGGTACCACGCATCCAGGAATGAAAGAATTAACATATTAAACACACAACTCCCCAGAACGTCACCAACCGCGATATCAGGAACATTCGCATAGGTAACAGAACTTACACCGATTATCAATTCAGGCAGGGAGGTCACTGAGGCCATGAGGATTAACCCGATCCAGGTCCGCCCCATTCCAGTCTTTTCGGCAAGAATATCGCCGTAACGTGACAGTTTCGCTCCGGAGTACACAATAACAGATGTGCAGATAATAAATGTAATCCACAGGATCATCTATCAATTGCCTCTGAAAAACTCTATAGCCTGCATCATTTCTTTTCTCCCACCGGTAAATAATATAATGTCTCCGGGGCTAAAGTGGAATGCAGGAGACGGATTGGTAAAAACCTCTGCCCCTCTTCTTATAGCGATAATTGTTATTCCTGTTTTTTCCCTGATACGAAGTTCTGCAATACCCTTTTCAGCCAGATGGGAACTGTCGGGAATCCGGTACCCATCTATTTCTATTTCAGGGAGCCACTCGCACTTTTCGAAAAGATGCCTCTTTTGCAGTTCAACGCTCCTCAATGCTGTATAGCTGTCTTCCCTGACCTTGTCGACCATATCCAGTATAACGTTGCTCGGAAAGTTGTACTTATTGAGCACTCGCGAAAAGATTTCAACCGCGGTTTCGAACTCTTCCGGTATAACCTCATCCGCTCCAAGGGCCCTGAGGTCATCAACTTCCGCAAGATAGCGAGTTCTCACTATGATATATAGATCTGAATTTTCACGGCGTGCTATAGAAACAATCCGCCGGGTCGACGCGGGATCAGAAATTGCGACCACAAGAAGACGGGCATTCTGAATGCTCAGCTTATTGAGTATTTCCTTGCTCGTTCCGTCTCCATAATAAATCGGTTCTCTTTTTTTCTTCATGTCAATAACCGTATCAATATTCATCTCGAGAACAACATATGGAATATCGGCCTCTTTAAGAACTCTGGCAAGATGCCTCCCATTCAGGCCAAAACCAATGATGATGACATGTCCCTCTCTTTTCCGGGGAAGTCCCTCACCTTCAGAAACTCGCTGAACCTTGATGAATCTCTTTAGCACACGGCTTGAAGTCACCGACCGTGATACTACCGGTGCAATCATCATCATAAAAGGTGTCATCATCATGGTCACAACTGATGAAGAAAGAAAGATCTGATAAAACTCTTCTGTTATAATTCCCGCTGACCGGCCAGCAACGGCCAGCACAAATGAGAATTCCCCGACCTGAGCGAGCCCGATTCCCGCATGAATGGAAGTTCTGAGCGGCGTCTTTATCAAGAGGGATGATACCACTCCGATCACAGCCTTGAGAATAAATATCAGAGACACAGCTATAACTATTTTCAGACAATGATCAGACATATAACCAATATTCATCAGCATTCCTACTGATACAAAGAACAACCCGATAAAGCTGTCTTTGAATGGTAGAATATCCGAGGTTGCCTGATGTGCATATTCAGACTCTGATATGATCAGTCCAGCTATGAATGCTCCGAGAGCAAGGGAAAGACCCATTTTTGATGTCAGCAGTGCAATGCCAATGCACAGGAGGATGATCGCAATTACGAAGAGCTCGCGGCTCTTTGTGTGGACAATCTGGTGCAGTAAACCTGGAACTACCCAACGTGCCGAAAAGAGCACCGCAGCCACAATAACGCCTGCCTTTGTTATTTGCAATACAACGTCAATAACATTTATACCTTCACCTGACAGAGCAGGGGTAAGCAGCATGAGCGGAACGACACAGAGGTCCTGAAAGATCAACGCACCTATCATGACGCGGCCATGCGGTGAATCACTTTCACCTTTTTCAGCAAGCATTTTCATGACAATAGCCGTGCTGCTCAGGGCGATGAGAAAGCCGAAAAAGATGGATTGATTAATCTGTCCCGTTACGAAATAGACAATCGCGGCAGTAACGCCAATGGCAAAGAGTACGTAAAATCCACCGCCGGCAAGCACAATCTTCTTCATCCGTAAAAGCCGCTGCATTGAGAATTCTATGCCGATCGTAAAAAGAAGGAGTATCACACCGATTTCAGCGAAAATTTCTATTTCGTGCATGTCTTTTATTATCCTGAACCCGTGCGGTCCGAGAATAATCCCGGCAATCAGGAAACCCACTATAGAAGGAATATTCAATCTTCCGAGGACAAATACGAGGACAGCTGACACTCCGAAGATAAGCACCAAGTCTTGGAGAATTTCAAATTCCATAATTAAATGCTATCATAAAATCTCTGATTCTGTATTCCTTGAGTTCTGTGACAGGTAACAGGCTTTTTTACGGGCAAAAAAAAGGAATTATCTCTTCTTAAATTTTTCAAGACCTCTCGCGATAGTTCCAATGATGCTCTTTGACCGGAGTTCAAGACTGATATTTTCGATGTTTTCCATTTCTTTGCCTTTCTCGGCTGATATGGAGGAGGACTTCACGATTTCGAGCACCTGACTCGGATAGACGCTTCTGTGTCCGGTCATCAGGAAACTGATGACACACGCGACTGCAGCATAAGGAGCTACCGCAGGCCCAAACAATTCAACAGCCATGATGCTTGCAGATATCGGCGTATTTGCGGCTCCGGCAAGAAGACTGACCATACCGATTGCAGAAAATAAAGAAAGATCCAGCCCAAGCATTCTGCCAAACAGGTTTCCGGAGGCTGCACCGATAAAAAATATCGGCGTTACAATACCGCCGCTTCCGCCGAAATTTAACGTAACCGCAGTAAATATCATCTTAAAAAGAAAAGCCAGCATAAATATTTTACCGCCCTCAAGGGCGTATTTGATCGTATCAAGGCCCAACCCCAAGTATTGAGGAGTCAGGAGAAAGGCCAGCACAATAAGAATAATACCTCCGACCACACCTTTATACGGCTGCCATATGTTCATCTTGCCACTCAGGGCTTCAACAGATTTCAGGATTTCAATGAATAAAAAAGAACAAAGCCCAAAAAAGAGACCGCTCATGCAGACCTTAATAAAAAAGAAACTGCTGAATATGGGAACGAAATTAAGCGGCTGGTGAAAATAGGTAATACCTAATGCAGAAGACACCTGATAACCCACGATGCCTGCCACAAATGAGGGAAGGAGCACTTCGTACAGCAGCCCGCCGACAAATAAAACCTCAACCCCAAAAATCGCTCCCGCAATCGGGGTGCCGAATACCGTGGCAAATCCGGCACTGATCCCGCATATGACCAGTTTTTTTCTGTCACGGTCATCAAATCTCAGAATATCTGAGAGGGTTGAGGAAAGACCGGCACCGATTTGAGCACAGGGACCTTCTTTTCCAGCGGAACCTCCCAGTGCTATGGTTATAACGGTTGCAATCAGTTTTATCGGAACAACAAGAGGATTAATCTTTCCCGAGCGCTTATGAACTGCTTCTATTACCTTCTCGGTCCCATGCCCTTCAGCTTCCGGCGCAAAGTATTTTACAACAAAACTACTCAGGAACAAGCCTGCCGGCAACAAAAGAAAATAATAGGTATATTCCGAAGCCATACCAATGCCGAAATCCAGTAATTTGAGAAATATGGATGTCGATAATCCAACAA
>JBFGJU010000176.1:0-4593 GCA_041577035.1 Thermodesulfovibrionales bacterium
ACAGTAATCTTCCATGTTTTGAGCATGAACACTTTGGGCATGGAGTGTCAGAGAGAAAGAAATCATTACGAATACAAAAAAGATAGTTTTATTGAGAAAAATGCGCTTTATCATTTCCCCTCCACATCATTATATTACAAAAAAAGTTTATCATATCAGCAAAATATACAATTTACCAGACATATGCAGCAAGATTTGCAAAGAATGTGCCAAACAAAGCAAAAGGGGGAAAAGCCTTTTAAATTAAGTAGTTATAACAGTAATGCTGTGGGCATTGGCAGGTGTATGGTTATGTAACTTGTTTCTCACTTGTGATATATATTACATATATATGAGAGAAATTATTTTGCTTCCTGCTCTTTATTAACCAGATCAATAAGCCTTTGTTCTTCCTCACTGAGTGTTTTCACTTCATCATTGAACTGCTCTATCTGCTTTTCAAGTTCAGAGATGCGCTTTTTTAAGGCATCGAATTCCGCCTGCGTCTTCACCATCCCTTTTTTGTCTACATCAGCATAGAGCTGCTCCCGGTCATTCATCAGGCTGTCTTTTTTTACTGCGAGTTCTTTTTTTCTCAGCTCTATCTCGTCAAGACGTTTTTCCGCATCAGACGTTCCCTCGATTATTATCACGTCTTCGCCCGCATCTACGGTTCCTTTCTCATCAGCACCATGATCTGAAGCAGCTAATGTGTAGCGTGGAGATTCACGACGTTCATTATATGTCACAGAGCCTGAGTCGTATTCTGCAGAAACAGCAGAAAAAACCATGGACGGCAGAATCAAGAGGATACAGAAAATGGCTAAAAGAATTATTCTCATGTCTTGCATGCTTTGTTTTCCTGCTTTTTAACTGCAGAATAACTTACCAGACTTTACTTGCCTTTATCAATATCAGCAAGTTAATGGCCGTCAATGCAATTGAGGTTACTTCAATTTACCCTGTCTTCCATGGGCCATTATCATACTGAGTAGCACATTCAGTAAACGTCAGTTGATTTAGACTCCTTATTGTTTGTTTCGACTGCGAAGTCATTAATAAACTACTCCTCGAAAATTTAATATTATCGTTTGAGCTCATTAGTGATGACTGAATCAAGCAATTTAGCCATTAGTAAAGTATTCGCTGTATAAAAATTTCATAAATATATTTATAAATTATAATTATTGGACAACTTGGATGAAGAGGAGTGTAATCTACGTATAAGAACTAAAATATAAATCTCAATAAGAAGCCGATCTTTCATGTGAGGGGGATGAAAGTTGCAGGTGTTGAGTGTATAGAAGTATAACCGAGCTGCCGCGGATAAGAATGCGGTTGGTTCGGTTTTTTTACTTTTTGGTGGACTAAAAACATGGGGGATATACCAAAACATGCTTCCTTACTGACTTCACACGCTTTTCCCTCGCTTAAAAAAGGAGGTGGAAATCTGTCCTTAAATTTCCCATTAAAAGCATTAGCATGGTAACTACAAAAAGAAGGAGGTTTAAAATGATTAAAAAAAGAGAAATTCATATGTGTATTCCTTTATTATTGACTCTATTATTAACGCTTTTCTCAGCGCAGGGGGTCATGGCTGCAGGAGAAACTGAATACGTGTTTGAATATACATTTACATCTGCAGTTCCTGTATATATGAGCGGCCATAATGGAGATCCAAACTGGATTGAAAGATTCAATTACACGGCTAATGTGTTTTTTGAGGGCAGTTTTATAGGAACTGCTTCCGGTAACGCAACATTTGTAAACCCACCGATCAGCCTAACTGACCGTTATTCAAATGTAATATTGACGGAAGTAATGTCTTTGCCGGGTATTGGAACTTTTCAAGTAACTGCTCAGGGAATCGGTTTATCGAGCAGTACTTCTCCAGCAATGGGCGATTTAACTATTTCATCTGCAGGATCAATCAGTAATGGCACCGGTGATATCTTGGATATATACGGTACTATCGGAGGAAGTGGCATCTTGAATATTTTTACTGGTACAGGAAATCTAAAAAACGTAATTCGAGCTCGATTTGGCTATTAGTGAGATAGGTAGGAAAGAAAAAAGGGGGAAAGAAAAAGGATCACCTATGTAAAAGGCTGTCAAGTAAAAAATGCATTGTTCTCGTCAGGCCGTTCCTGAGGGGCCCCGCTGATAACCATGAAATGCGCGGGGATAAGGAGGATAAGGGGTCGGGTCTATTTTCTTGGCATTTCTCGTAAAGGAGGAGAAGTGCAGCTTCTTCTTTCCCTTGAGGACATCGATATGCAGTCCTCCATCTTGATTATCACGTGACAAAAAAATGCTGGCACCAAAGTTCAAATCTCTCTTATTTTGCTCTGAGCTATCCCCACAAGAAAAGTGAGGCTTGGAAGCAACTAAAAAGAAAAGAAGCAATGGTAGGCCCGGGCGGTTTCGAACCGCCGACCTCTACCGTGTCAAGGTAGCGCTCTCCCCCTGAGCTACGAGCCTATCGTGAGATATAGATTTAACATAAATAAGCGCTTTTTTGTCAAGATACGGTGACAAACCACCAGCTTTCAGCATGCTTCATACAGACAGGATAGTGCTACAGATCCGCTGCCTGTATTTCATATGCCAAGCACCGTTATTAACCGCATGCTGCATATAAAATTAGTTGCGTCGAAACGTCTTGATCGCTCGTTCTGATATTCTAAATAATTTGAAGCAAGCTTCGGCCGTTGTGCAATGATATGGTGCAGATCATTTAAACAAAAACGTTCTGAAGAGGCTTTCGCTGACAATATTGTTATCAAGATCATATCCAATGACCCTCCATTGATATGCTTTGTCCGGTGCAAACAATTCATGCACCACATGAGAGGGCAATTCGTAGTTATTACTCCTCCGATAAGAGGAAAAGAAGGGCTTCTCGTTCCCCTCTTCAACGAATTCTATGAGATATATGGCTGCTACATAACTGCTTTCCCATGTAAATAAAAATGGGGCGTAGGCAATTTCCGCGGCATTTTCTGGGACTATAAGCTTTAGTCTATGCATTGTCACGCCGCTACCATCTTCAGTTACAAAATAAAGAGCCTCTGGAAACGGTATGTCTCCGTCCGGGTTCGTAACCACAAACCGTACCCGGTGCGTTCCCGAAACAAAGGTAGGGAGCGGGGGAATAGCAGGCGATTCAAGAGTTATGCTCCTCCCATACACAAGGTGTCTCTTGACGTGTGCAAGAATTCTGCCATCAACTTCCCAGAACCCCTGAAACAGGCCCGATCCGGTATACCTGATATCAGCATAGGCCTGAAGAGACTGTTCGTTTCTTTTAACGGTTATCTCGGGCCGCCCGTTTTGGAAGTATAGCTCAAGCCGTGTAATCCTCAGCTCAGCACCGGCCTCCGTTGTCACAGTTATGTTCGACACCGCGGTCACTGATACCATTGGACCAGTAAATGTCCGGACATATTGTATCTGTGACGTACCAAGCTCTTCTGCCCTTCTCGAGATCGCGACAGGAATGGCAATAGTTTCGACTGCCCGTCCCATACCACCGGTCATATTGACTGTCAAAGGAGTATTCACTTTCCCAATTACTGTACTACCTGCCAGAAAAGTTCCCTGAGGAGAAGTCAACGTGATGGCGAGCGGGGCTGAGGAAGTAAAAAAATAACTCAGGGTATTTGAAAATGCCGTATTCCGCGGAATGCTGAAGGCTGCCGGCACCATAGATACATTCACTGCAATGTTTACATCAAGAGAAAATGTCTTGGAAACGACCTGTGCTCCACCAAAACAGCTGTCTGTTGCCTGAACGGTAAATGAGTAATTACCGGTGCTTGTCGGCGTGCCGGAGATAAATCCAAAAGAACTCAAGCTGAGGCCCGGCGGCAATCCTCCTGAAACAAGATTGTATGAAACAGGTGCCTGACCGCCTGCTGTCTGCAACTGAAATGAATACGGCTGCCCTCCTGCGGCCGATGGGAGCGATGCGGATGAGACAATGTTCAGGAGCGGACAGTCAATTACAATGGTAAATGTTTTCTGAACGGTTTGCGCTCCCGACGGACACTGATCCGTGGCATTGACCGTGAAAGTATAACTGCCCGAAGCAGCCGGTGTTCCGGAGATCAGTCCGGTGGTCGATAGCGTAAGACCCGGCGGCAACATCCCCGCAACAAGGCTGAAGGTCACCGGGCCTGATCCGCCTGCTGTCTGCACCTGACTGCTATACGCCTGCCCGATGTTGCCTCCTGCCAGTGTTGCGGGAGACGTAAAATTGAGCAACGGACAAGGCGTAAGAATCGTGTAGAACGTATTTGTGGGATCGGGCGGATTAGCACATGCCGCAACTGAAGACAGGTTTATGGAATGACCACCCGGAGGTTGATTACAAACGAGATTGACCACTGACGGCGGGATTATGCAGGGAGCCGGGCCAGGGCCACATAAAAACAGGACCGGGGGACTGCCATCAACGCTCAGATTCAGGCTACAGGTCTGAGCGACCGGTATTCCTGTAATCGTAATATTTGCGGCAGAGCACGATGCACTGTACAATGAATTCGGTGAAATGGTGACATTAAGAGCAAGGGTTTTAGCAGGATATATGACAAGAAAGAATGCGCACATAAA
>JBFGJU010000177.1:0-4592 GCA_041577035.1 Thermodesulfovibrionales bacterium
CATCAGTATTATTTCCGGCCACTGTCCAGGCCCCGCAGGATGCATACAGATTGCAGGCATTGATTAACCTTCTTGAAGAAAAAGGGATTATTACCAGGGACGCCTTAAATGAGGAGATTCGCAGTCTAAAAGCAGGATCGGTGAAGCCGCGATAAGCACAGAGAGGATAATGCTGCACCGTAGCAGATGCATGTCGAAGGACTGACACATGACGTGGTGTAAGACGCAGCAATTCAAAAGCGATCATGTCTTTTTTGTCATGTGCCATGTGGGTGTTATGTGATGTCTGAACGTGCATAGATATGAATATAGTTGCTCAAGAAAAAATGTGTTTATAGAACAGATTTCTGTCTTCGATGCACATCCCCTGCGACAGAACCAGAGTCATACAACGCAATCCGTCATATGGGCTCCTATTTCCAAGAGTTGTGCTAGAATGAACAGATAAGCAGGGACCAGTGAAAAACATACGGCAAAGCATAAACGGGTTTGTGACGCAAAAAATATGGCTAGTTGATCTCAGTTCGCTCGGCAGGTTTGAGGAATTTTTGATCAGATCATTACGGTTCATCCATGTAATGTATGTTGAACTGACGGATGAGCAGCTGACTTTGAGAGCGATGAGCCTCGTTTACACAACACTTCTTTCACTGGTGCCGCTTCTTGCTGTCAGTTTTTCAGTTTTGAAAGCATTCGGCGTTCATACAAGATTGGAGATCTTTCTCTATTACATGCTTGAACCGTTCGGTCCCCGCGGGGTTGATCTCTCGATGAAGATAATCAGTTTTGTGGAAAATGTAAAAGTCGGTGTTCTTGGATCAATCGGGCTTTCGCTCCTTTTTTTTACCGTCATATCGCTCATCAAGAAGATAGAAAGTTCCCTAAACTATACCTGGAAGATAAAAAGGACGAGAAGTTTTGCCCGGCGGTTTAGCGATTATATGAGTGTTATACTTCTGGGTCCTGTGCTTATTTTTTCTGCCTTAGGGATAAGCGCGTCTGTCATGAGCTCGGTTGTGGTTGAAAAACTGATTTCTATCGAGCCGTTTGGAACTGTTGTTTATACAGCGAGCAAGATTATGCCGTATATTCTCGCCTGCGCGGCGTTTACGTTTATCTATATTTTTGTCCCGAACATAAAAGTGCGGTTCCGTTCAGCTCTTGTCGGAGGGATATGCGCGGGTACTCTTTGGAAAACACTGGGATGGGCATTTGCTTCATTTGTAGTCACATCGACAAAATACAAGGCGATTTATGCCGGATTTGCCATCCTCATTCTGTTCATGTTCTGGCTTTATGTGAGTTGGCTTATTCTCCTTATCGGCGCACAGATTGCTTATTATCATCAGTTTCCCCGTTTCCTTACGGCAGTAAAAGAGGATTTGGTGTTAAGCAACCGGCTGAAGGAACGGTTGGCGCTTCTTATCATGTATTTAATAGGATACAACCACTATCATACAAAGCCTCCCTGGACACTCAGCGCCATAATTGAAAAAGTAAGACTTCCGGTTGAGCCGGTTCAGAAAGTTATTTCACAACTGGAAAAAAATAGTCTTATTATGGAAACCGGGGATGAGCCGCCGGCATTACTGCCTGCCAAAGATCTTGGTCAGATGCGGATACGGGATGTTCTCGAGGGAATACGGACTGCCGAGGAGTCGATGTTTTCGGTTGACATGGCATCATTGTCTGTAAGCGGTGTGGATGACATCATGAACCGGCTTGATTCTCTTATCGGGGACACGCTTGGGAATGAATCTATAAGAGAGTTAGTCATTTCCGGGACGGCTGGTGATCCCGGCAAAGGCGATTAATCTTTTGTGCTGCATCTCAAAAGGTCACGTATTTTTCTGCATCGATAGGTAGTGGTATGCGTAATTCGTTTACACCGTGTCACACATCTGTAATGATACATTAGTGTATATGTCACATGGTCATTGTGCGGTCTAAACGGCGCTTATACCCTTAACTCCCCTGATTTAAACAAGAAATATATCAAAGCAGTAATATTTTTAATCAGGCATATTTCTTGAATTGATTTGCATATCGCACGAGGAGGTAGTGGTGAGATGGTCCACAACACAGAGGATACGGGCGCAGATTGCATCAAAATATTTTCTATAATGCTATTAAAAGGAGGAACCTTATGAGGAGCGAAAAGGCTGTTCGTTATGCGATGGTTGTCGTAGTGTTGTCATTTGGGCTTATTGTCGGTTGCCAGAACATTACCTGGAAAGCGGAACCAACCGCAATGTCAGAATCGGCAACACCGTCAGTTCCGGACGAATTATTTGACAAGATAACGCTTCATCTCATGTTTGATGCCGAGAAAGCAGCGATTAGGGAGGAGGATTACGTTAAGTTAAATGAAGTCATCGATCTGATCGAGACATACGAAAATGCCGCTGTGGTTATTGAAGGGCACACGGATAATATCGGATCGAAAACATTTAACCATACGCTTTCCCACAAAAGGGCAGACGCGGTAAAAAAATATATTGTTGTCCATAGCGCCATAGCTGAATCCAGAATTAAAACTATTGGGTATGGGGAAGCAAGGCCGATTACTGCGAACAAGACCGAAGCAGACCGGTTGTTGAACAGACGAGTAGAAATTCTGATAATACCGAAATGACACCTATGTGGGGGCGGTACTGACAGCATACCGCCCCTTGCACACCTGCTGAAGATTTTTCTTTTATTCTTTTGTAAAATATCTCGACATCCAAATATCAAGTGAGGGGGAGGCTGCAATGGAAGATTTTGAGAAGCTGGGGAAATTTTATCTCGGTCGCGAATATGATCTCGCCAACAAAAAACAGAAGGAAGCACTACTTCTTTATGACTCTAAAGACCTGACGACTCATGCCGTATGCGTTGGCATGACAGGCAGCGGAAAAACGGGTCTCTGTATAGGACTTCTCGAGGAGGCCGTTATTGACGGCATTCCTTCTCTTGTAATAGACCCCAAAGGTGATCTCTCAAATCTCCTTTTATCTTTCCCGGATCTCAAATCTTCGGATTTTCTTCCCTGGATTAACAGGGAAGATGCCCAGAGGAAAGATCTTACGCCTGAAGATTTTGCGCGCAATCAGGCGGAACTGTGGGAAAAAGGGCTTGCTGAATGGGGACAGGATGGTTCTCGCATCAGGCGATTGAAAGATGCAGCTGAATTTTGTATCTATACCCCCGGAAGTACAGCCGGGATTCCCGTCTCAATTCTTAAATCATTTGAATCTCCCCCCGCCGGGGTACTCGAAGACAGTGATCTGCTTCGGGAACGAATCAATACCACGGTTACGAGCCTGTTGAATATGATAGGCATAGAAGCAGATCCCATTCAAAGCCGTGAGCATATACTCCTTGCGACGATACTTGAATCTGCATGGAAGGAAGGAAAAAATCTGGATCTTGGCAGTCTTATACAGGGCATTCAGGATCCGCCGGTGAACCGCATAGGTGTATTTGATATGGATTCTTTTTTCCCCTCAAAAGAGCGTTTTTCACTCGCTATGCAATTAAATAACCTTCTGGCTGCTCCGGGTTTTTCCGTATGGCTTGACGGAGAACCGCTGGATATCGGTAATATGCTGTATACGGTTGAGGGTAGGCCGAAGGTCTCTATTTTTTCGATTGCTCATCTCAATGACGCCGAAAGAATGTTTTTTGTATCTCTCCTGCTTACCCAGGTCCTGGGATGGATACGGACGCAGTCAGGGACGACAAGCCTTCGCGCGCTCCTCTACATGGACGAAATATTCGGATATTTTCCTCCAGTCGCAAATCCGCCTTCAAAAGCGCCCCTTTTAACACTGCTGAAGCAGGCGAGGGCATTTGGACTGGGTATTGTTCTCGCAACGCAGAATCCTGTTGATCTGGACTATAAAGGGCTTTCAAATACGGGAACGTGGTTTATCGGCAGATTACAGACCGATCGGGATAAAGAGCGGGTACTGGATGGTCTGGAAGGCGCGGGAAGCAGTGCGGGTGGACGTTTTGACCGTCAGAAGATGGAGCAAACTCTAGCCGGCCTGGGGACGAGGATTTTTCTGATGAACAATGTTCATGAAGATGAACCGGTTATTTTTCAGACCCGATGGGTCCTGTCTTACCTTCGTGGACCGCTCACCCGCGAGGAAATAAAGAAGATCATGAAGGGTGTCACCGTTTCTGCTCGGCGGATAACCAGCCCGGCTGAACAGGCGGCGGCTGTCCCGAAGAAGAAACGTGCGGGAGATGCACGAGGTTCTTCCCGGCCGGTGTTGCCTCCGGAGATACCTCAGTATTTTATCCCTCTCAGGGGAACGTCTCCAGAGGATGCAGACATTATCTATGAACCCATGCTCATGGGGATAGGCACCACCTATTTTGCTCATGCAAAAGGAGGAATAGCGATACAGAGGACAAAGGCTCTGCTCGCCGAGTTTTCTGGTTCGCGGGCCAGAATAAAATGGACTGATGCCGAGGAAATAAGCCTGACCGAGGATGATCTTGAACTATTTCCGGAGTATGAAGAAGCATTGTTTGGAGAAGTATCTAAAGGGGCTGTCTTAAAAAAGAGTTACGCGTTATGGGAAAAAGAATTTAAAGAC
>JBFGJU010000178.1:0-4584 GCA_041577035.1 Thermodesulfovibrionales bacterium
AGACAAAGCTGACACGGACACTGCTGTTCCCTTCCGATGACTGAGAGGTCATCTCTTCCACCCCGGGCACCGTGCCAACAATCTCTTCAATTATCTGCGTGACGAGTCGCTCCATTACCTCAGGACTGGCCCCTTCGTATTGAGTACGGATAGTGAGCGTAGGCAATTCAATGTTGGGTAACAAGTCAATCCTTAAGCGTGTCAGGGAAACAACACCCACGATGACAACGATCATGGTCACCATGGTGATGAAGACTGGTCTCTTTACGCTGAATGCGGATAAACTCATTTCCTGTCTGATGTATTGCCGGCAGAAGAGGGGGTGCCTGTGCTTTCGGGGATGGTGATCCTGGAACCATCGTCCACAAGCTGCTGCCCCAGAGTTACGACACGGCCAGTAAGCCCGCGGCCTACCACCTGAATGCGATTGCCTTCACGTATTCCCACTTCAACGTCACGCCATGTCACCGTCTCTCCATCCTCATTAACAACAAAAACCCCTGTCCTATCGTTGCGTGTCGTCAACGCCTGATCGGGGACAATGATGGCCTCCGATACGCGATCGAGCATTACCTCAGCCCTGGTGAACATGCCCGGTTTGAGCCGCTGCTGCGGATTTTCGATGATCAGTTCTACTCGTGCCTGCCGTGTAGCTTCGCGGAACACCGGCGCGATACGGGTAATTCGCCCCCGAAACACTTCCCCGGGAAAGGCATCGGTAGTCAGTGAGGCGGTTTGATTGGGTTTCAGGCGGGCGTAGTCTTTCTCAGTGACGAAAATTACTCCGGTAATAGGATCAAGCTCCACTATCAGCAAAAGAGGCGCGTTGGCTGAGACGGTTTCACCCTGATCCACATAACGTTCAGCCACCACCCGCTGATCGCTTCCTCTGATCCAGTCAGCCGTGATCTTTGTGTATCCGAGTTTAATATTTGCTGTTTCCAGTGCTGACTCGGCCCTCGTAACCTGGGCTTCGGCTACTGCGACCTGTACCTGCTTTGCCAACTGGTCAGCCTTTGCCGTATCTAACTGGGACTCAGAAGCAACACCCCGTTTGCGGAGGGTTTCGACACGTTCAAGATCCCGTGTGGAGATTTTCGATGCGCTTTTCGCTTCAGCCAGATTTGCCCTTGCTACCGCAAGATCAGCCCTTGCCTGCGCAACTGCCTGAATGTATTCGTCATTGTCCAGTTCCGCCACAGTCTGCCCCCGCTTAACGATATCGGCGAGATCAACATTCAAACGCTCAACTCGTCCGCTTACTTTTGGTGCGACAACGAATTTTGCTGTAGCTTCGAGGGTACCGCTGAAGATCCTTCTCAATACAATCGGTCCATGCTGAATCTCTGCTACTGCAACAGGTGCCATTCTGACTTCCCGTGGATTACGTTTTAAACCTTCCTTTTCCTGGAGCCGGTTCACAATTATCCAGCCCAGGCCGAGGCCTGCAATAATGAGTGCGCCTGCCACAAATTTAAAACGGGTTGTTTTCATATAAAACGCCATGTCCCTGCCGATAGTTTCTCCCTTTTCAATTATCAGAAAAGGACAATGATTTATTATACCTTTTTGTTCCGGCTATGGAGGGTTGAGGCTAGAGGCAAGACTTAATAAAAGTACACATGCAGCAAGAACCATGATACTATTTTCAAAAGATTAGTGATAACTGTCTGAAGAATAGAGAGAACCAGCAGAACAGTCTGTTTCTGTCCAACTGGTGAATTTATGATGCACAATTTTCTGGAATTCAGTTATCATGGATCTTTGCAGGTACTCACGGGGCTACATATACATAAGAGATTGAACATAGTCGTTTGGTAGTCTTAAATAAATACTATTGAAAAGAAGGAGTCAATTATGAATTTACAAGAGTTCATAGAAAAAGCACTATCATGGTTTTTTTCAAGCGGTATTCAGATTATTCTGACGTTGATTCTTGTCATCATAGGCCTCAAACTTGCCCGGGGTTTATCAAAAAAACTGGTTGCGTCAGTTACCAAACATCAAGACGATATTGAAGTTCAAAAGCGCACCGAGACCCTGGGATCGGTTATAAGACATATCTTGACCATTCTGATTCTTATTGTCGGTGCCATGATGATTATGAAGGAGCTGGGAATAGAGATCGGCCCTGTGCTTGCCGCTGCGGGAATTGTCGGTCTTGCCGTTGGTTTCGGAGCCCAGAATCTCGTGCAGGATGTGATCAGCGGCTTTTTCATACTGCTTGAGGATCAGATACGCGTCGGCGACGTGGTAAAAATAGCCGGTCAGGGGGGACTGGTTGAGAAAGTAAATCTGAGGATGACGGTCATCAGAGACCTTTGGGGAAATGTTCATTATGTGCGAAATGGAAATATTGATATTATCACAAACCTGACAAAAGAATATTCACGGTATGTTTTTGAGATTGGGGTTGCCTACCGGGAGAACATCGATACAGTCATGGACGTGTTAAAGAAGATCGATGAGGAATTACGTGATGATCCTGCCTTTAAGGACGATATTCTTGAACCGATTGAGATTTTCGGCCTGGACCAGTTTGGGGATTCTGCCATTATTATCAAGGCGCGCTATAAAACAAAGACCATGCAGCAGTGGCGTATCGGCCGTGAGTTCAACCGGAGAATGAAAATAACGTTTGATGAACTAGATATAGAAATACCGTTTCCGCACAGGACCATTTATATGGGCCAGGACAAACAGGGTCAGTCTGCTCCCCTCAATGTAAAGCTGAAAGAACAGGAATTTTCACAAAAATCATGATTCTGTCGGAGATCGCTAACTGAATTTTTTAAAAGCTCATAAGAGAATTCACTCATGGATTGGATGATTTGGACAGGAATAGTTTTTTGCATTACCCAATCAGCCATGTTCTCAGGTCTGAATCTCGCTTTCTTTAGCATCACGAGGCTGAGATTGGAGGTTGAGGCCTCGACCGGGAATCTCAGTGCGGAAAAGGTGCTCAACCTGAGAAAAGATTCCAATTTCATGCTGACCACGGTCCTCTGGGGAAACGTGGCAGTCAATGTGCTCCTCGCGCTTCTCTCAAATTCGGTCATGGCCGGAGTTGGCGCTTTTTTCTTTTCAACGTTTGTCATCACGTTTTTCGGGGAGATCATGCCGCAGGCATACTTCTCACGTCATGCACTCAGGATGGCCTCCTTGCTTCTACCCGTATTCAGGCTCTACCAGATCCTTCTTTATCCGATAACAAAGCCGTCAGCAAGAATGCTTGACTGGTGGCTTGGCCCTGAAGGCATTCAGTATTTTCGGGAACATGATTTGCGCGCGGTTATCCAGAAACATATAGAAGCGGAAGATGTGGACATTGACCGCCTTGAGGGATTGGGGGCATTGAATTTTCTGGCTTTCGATGACCTGCTTGTCAGCGAAGAAGGTGAACCGGTTGATCCCAGAAGTATTCTGCAGCTTCCCTTTAAGAATCGCCTCCCCATTTTCCCGGAGTTCGCAAAGAATTCTTCAGATCAATTTATTCAGAAGATCCAGTCATCAGGGAAAAAATGGGTAATTATTACCGATGAATCCGATGATCCTCAATTGTTGCTTGATTCAGACGGTTTTTTAAGAGACGCTCTTTTCAATGGCAGTTCATTTTTTCCCTACTCGTACTGTCACCGCCCGTTAATCGTAAAAGACCCGCATATGCACCTGGGAAACATTGTAGGAAAGTTAAGAGTGCGTCCTGAAACCGCAGAAGACGACGTCATTGACCATGATGTGATTCTTGTCTGGAATAAGGAAAAGCGGATCATTACCGGTGCAGATATCCTTGGCAGGCTTATGCGAGGCATAGTTTCCCATGCGAAAAAATGAGACGTTCATCATAAATTACTTTCCCTGGAAATGGAACTTACGGTATGATTTTGATATATATAACTCATGGCGAGAGAGGTAGCATGTGCTGAATCAATTACAGGAAACGATTATTTTTTGGTTTAAGAGCCCCATATTTTCGAAGGTTATTGTAGCACTGGCCGGCGTTCTCGTAATTGGCCTCTTTTTCAAATTCGTTAAAAGAGCTCTCCCTCGCTATATCAAGGATACGGGTTCATTATATCGACTAAAAAAACTCATAACGTTTGTCAGTTACGCCATTCTTATTCTTTTTCTCATTGGCATCTTCAGCGACAAAATGCGCAGCATCACCGTAGCACTGGGTATTGCCGGAGCTGGAATAGCTTTCGCCCTCCAGGAAGTGATTATGAGCGTAGCTGGCTGGATAGCTCTTACGTTCGGGCATTTCTATAAAATCGGCAACAGGATTCAGCTGGCAGGTATAACAGGTGATGTTATTGACATAGGGGTTTTGCGTACCACTCTCATGGAATGCGGGCAGTGGATACATGGCGACCAGTATAATGGAAGAATTGTCCCCAAATCAAACAGTTATGTTTTTAAAGAGCCTGTTTTCAACTATTCTGCAGATTTTCCCTTTCTCTGGGATGAAATATCGTTCCCCATACAATACGGGTGCGATTATAAACGCACGCGGGAAATTATTATTCAGGTGGCATATGAAGTTGTAGGTGATTACGTGAACTTTGCCAGGGAGACATGGAAAGA
>JBFGJU010000179.1:0-4565 GCA_041577035.1 Thermodesulfovibrionales bacterium
CGCATGGACCGCATCTTTTTTATATTTCCGTATTATGTTCTCCGCAGCGCCTAAATCTGAATCACCGGCTCTCTTTTTCCGTATGCGTTCGAATATTCCGTGTCTGGACAGAGCGGTAACAGCCCTCGTGCCGAATGCGCTCTCCCATACAAGCCGTGGAGGCTCTGCACCGTGATTGCCGGTTGCTGGAAATTCTCCGACCATAATCTCTTTCGCGAACGGTTTACCGATTTCAGACGCGAGCAGAACAATGCACCTCAGTCTGGACCGTCTTTCACGGTCTTTTGTATCAAGCTGCTCACTTCGGTTCGGCCGGTCGGAAAAAATGAGCACGCGTTCGGATTTCTTTACATTGAGATTAATGCGGAATATATTTCGTATGACTTCAGTGATCATCGAATCTTTGTTCAAATGCACATAATATTTTAATGCATTATAAGGCCGGCAGAGTGTTATGTAAAGAAGAATTCCATCTGCTCCAGATGCTCCCCGGGGAAACTGATAGGATATTCGTTGTCAAAACAGGCTGAACAATAATCATAATCATCTGCATTCTTTACCAGCGACCGGAGTCCCTCCATGCTGAGATACGCAAGAGAGTCTGCTGTAATATACTTCCTGATCTCATCAACGGAATGGCTCGAGGCAATAAGTTCCTGTCTCGTAGGCGTGTCAATTCCATAGAAACACGGCATAACGGTGGGTGGCGAGCTAATCCTCATATGAACCTCTTTTGCCCCCCCTGTCTCCCGCAACATCTTCACAATCTTTTTGCTCGTCGTTCCTCTCACAATGGAGTCATCTATCACAACCAGCCGCTTTCCTTCGATCAGCTTTTTGACCGGATTCAGCTTCAGTTTAACGCCGAAATGCCTGATGCTCTGCTTCGGCTCGATAAACGTCCTGCCAACATAGTGGTTTCTTATGAGACCAAAATCAAAGGGTATACCGCTCTCATCAGAATATCCCAGTGCCGCAGGAACCCCGGAATCAGGAACGGGCACAATCAGATCAGCCTCAACACCTGATTCCCGGGCAAGCAGTCGTCCCAATGACTTTCTTATCTCATTGACATTCTGACCACCGAATATATAACTGTCAGGCCGTGCGAAATAGATAAATTCAAAAATACAATGCGCCTTTTTTTCGCTTATCAGCGCCCGGTGAGACGTAAGCCCCTTTTCATTGACAATGACCATCTCTCCGGGTTCCACGTCCCGAATATACTGAGCATCAATAAGATCTAGGGCACAGGTCTCTGATGCAAAAACATATGCCCCGTCAACCTGCCCGATACAGAGGGGGCGGACTCCGTAGGGGTCCCTGACAGCCAGAAGCTCCTTTTCTCTCAGGATGACAAGACTGAATGCGCCGTTAACCTCTTTAAGGGCCTGTATTACCCTATCATGAAAATTCTCTCCCTTTGAATGCGCTATAAGATGAACCATAACCTCACTATCAGATGTTGACTGGAATATGGCACCTTCGTCCTCCAGGGCGTCCCGCAAATCACCGGCATTGACAATATTCCCGTTATGGGCGATGGCGAGAGAACCGAGAGAGAAGTTTGCAAGAATAGGCTGAACGTTTTTCAGCGAACTGCTGCCAGCCGTGGAGTAACGATTATGGCCGATGGCGATATATCCGGGCAGTTTCTTTAATCTCTTTTCCGTGAAAATATCTGCAACAAGCCCCATCGACTTTTCGATAAACATCTGCCTGCCATCAGACGAACAGATTCCGGCACCTTCCTGCCCCCGATGCTGGAGCGCATGAAGGCCCAGGTAGGTGAGGTTTGCCGCTTCAGGATGCCCGAAAATACCAAAGACCCCGCATTCTTCATGAAATTTGTCTTCAGACCACGGGCAAGACTTTTTGGGAAATATCTGAGTTCCTGACATCATTCCGGCATAACCTTGACGATATTCAGACTCTTTAACTGACTTGACGTTTTTTCTCGGTCGGGGATAAACCACGAGCTGATTATTCTTTCACAAAGTTTACGCTATCATTTTAACATAAAGAATATGCTTATTGGGTGAAGAATATATTGTGCGTTTCAAAACATATAATCCGCATTTTTGAAGCTTACTGTAGTAACATTATATTTATCCGGGAGACTTTATTAATGAGAATCTTTTCCGGCACAACAGCCTTGAATTACCGCTCTCGTTACAGAAAACGTAAGAAAGCGAACGGGCGAAATCAGGAGGTTACATGGACGACAGAGAAAAATTGATATTTCTGCTCGGTCACTGGAAAGACCATACCCATGAACACGGACAGACATACAATACATGGGCGCTGAAGGCCCATGGCCTCGGAGAAGCAGACGTGTCGCGGCTGTTAAAGGAAGTGACAGACCTTTCCGGGCAGATCGAAGAGAGACTCGAAAAGGCGCGCCATATGCTGTGAGTCCAAACGCTATGTGTTATGGCAGGCCTGACAGATTTCCGCAGGAGGTTTTCTGAGCATGTCCGGATGGCCTTCTTTACCATGCGGAGAGTGGCAGGTGATACAGGTAACCTGGCCCTGGCCATCGAGTGGCAATTCCTGCGGAATCTCCATGGATGGCTTCATGCCAATGGGGTGCTCATTGGTCCCCACCCGCTGGGGATGGCACCCGGTACAAAGCTCCGGGACGGGCTTTACGAGCAGTCTGCCGGGAACGGTGTCTGTCATGCCATGGCCTCCGTGACATATCGTGCAGTCCTTTTTTATGTCAGGGATATCACTGGAAAATGCATGCTGATACCATACAACCACGGCGATGACACAACAGAAGCAGATAGCGTATTTCATCTTTTTATGCTTATCGTCTGAAGTCGCATAGCTGAGCCTCATCTTTTCGCATATATCAGTGTTTGATTCTCAATTTTTTGATGAACGCAAGTTCAGATAACGATTTTATAGTATCCTGAAGAGGTATTTTGCCTTTGGACGCTATGGTAAAGAAAAAAGTTCTTTCCTTCTGATCAAATGCAATTTCATATTCCATTCTGCTCACCGTAAAACCGTTATGTTCAAAGACTGCTGTTATCGCCTGTTCATCCCCTGATGCATCAGCAACAAGCGTCACATGCTTGAACGTCATCTGTTGAATCCTACCCTCAAAAATCCGAAGAACCCAAAGTGAAAAAACAGTGATTACAAAGCCTGAGATACCAGCCAGATATTGTCCGGCGCCTATGGCAAGCCCGATAGCTGCCACAATCCAGATGCATGCCGCTGTGGTAAGCCCCTGAATGGAAAGCCCGGTTTTGAGAATTACCCCGGCGCCGAGAAATCCGATTCCGGTCATCGCCCCTGCTGCGATCCTAGTGGGATCGAACCGAACGTATCCGGCTTCCTGAGCACTCTGCGAATAGAAATGTTCTGAAATCAACATGAGGAGGGTACAGGCAACACATACGAGAAGCTGTGTTCTGAACCCTGCCGGCCTGCCGTGGGTCTGCCGTTCAAACCCGATTATTCCCCCAAGCAGCATGCCGAGCAGCAGTCGTAGTATTATTTCCTGTGGAGTAATCATATCGGCCCGTGTTCCCTGTTCAATAACGCTGATATATTATTTTATAACAACCTTGAAAAATCTGCGTTTTCCGACTTTTATCAGATGTTCGCCTTTATGTAGCAATGTCTCAGAATCGGAAACAGTCCTGTCATCGATCTTGACCCCGCCCTGCTTTATAAGCCTCACCGCTTCGCTCGTGCTTTTTGTGAGTCCGGTCCTTTTCATAATCCTCGGAAGCCACGTCTCTTTTTCTTCTGTCGAAAACGCAATCTCCATGGCGGGCAAGGTTACATCAGCATTTTCAACATGCTTTTTTTCCAGAATAGTCTCATATTCATGTTTCGCCTTCAGGGCCTCGTCCTCACCATGATAACGGGTAACCAGTTCCATCGCGAGGCTCTTCTTCGCGTCCCTCGGATCAAGCGTCTTGTCTTTCAGACCCTCTTGTACCGAGGTAAAATCTTCCATACTGAGACGACTTAACAGTTCAAAGTATCGCTCGATCAGTTCATCCGGCACGCTCATGACTTTCTTGAACATACCGGCCAATTCTCCGCTCCTGTATTCAAAAGCCGGTTCATCTACACCGATGTAATTCCCGAGGCTTTTACTCATTTTTTCGATCCCGTCCAGTCCCTCGAGCAGGGGCATCATGAGTACAACCTGTTCCTCCATCCCCGTCTTTCTCTGCATGGTTCTGCCCATCAAAAGGTTAAACTTCTGGTCTGTTCCGCCCAGTTCCACATCAGCCCTGAGCGCCACAGAATCATACGCCTGAAACAGGGGGTAGTAGAATTCAAGTATGCTGATATCCTGCTGGTTCTTAAATCGTTTTTTGAAATCATCCCGTTCCAGCATTCTTGCCACTGTCTGCAGGGCACCCAGCCGGACCAGTTCCATGCCTTCCATCCTGCTCAGCCATTCGCTATTGAAAACAATCCGTGTCATGTCCGGATCAAGGATCTTGAATACCTGGCTCTTATAGGTTTCTGCATTCTTCAGCACTTCGTCACGGGTAAGAGGCTTTCGTAATTCAGACTTGCCGCTCGGATCA
>JBFGJU010000180.1:0-4520 GCA_041577035.1 Thermodesulfovibrionales bacterium
CTGACCGATCAGGACGCCCAGGCTCTCAAACGATTCATTGAAGACATCCTTGCCGGGGATATTATTGAAGATCAGGAAGAGCCGATGATTGAACGGTAAGAGGGTGCATGGATTCCTTGTGATATTTGCGCATATATATTTTAGTAAGCTCCTGATCACCGATTTTAACGGTGCATGAGATGATTGTTCGTGCTTACGACCTGACAATAATAAGGATTATCCATGCAGCAAAAGTTTAAGGTATTATTCACAGGAACATTTAAGCCCGGTATTTCCTCTGAAGAAGTCAGAGATAGTCTCCTGAAGGTATTCAAGGGAAAGCATGAAATAGTCAATCGGTTTTTTTCCCGGAAGCCACTTATCATAAAGAAACAATTGGATTATGTGTCGGCTGTCAACTACAAAAATCTCTTTGAAAAAACCGGGGTAATATGCAGGATAATTGAAGACCGGGGTATCCGTCAGGGTTTGTCGGAGAAAAAAGCGGTTCCTGAGCAAAGAGTTCAAACAGCTCCATCAGCATACAGCACATCTGAGTCAAAGGGCTTGAATAAAGGTACACCTTCGGGCATCCAGGGAATACAGCGGACTCAGACGAGAAGAGAAAGAAAAGCAGAAAACACGGATCAGGGGGTACAAAGGCAGAACGCACAACTGCCCCGCGCACAGCCGCTTCTGAAAGGAAGCAAAATGCAAAATGCCCTCGCTGCAGTTTTCATCCTCTGCCTTTTGCTCAGTGTTGGAGTGCGCATATGGGCGATAACCAGGGAACGCGGAATTTTTCCTCCTGACAACATCTCGAGCAATGGAAGCACTGTCGCTATTCATTACAACAATACCCTTTTTTTTCTCACCCATGAGGGACAACTTCTGAAACGTGTCGACCTTGCGCACCTCGGAATCAACCGGAAACCCGCTGATATACAGCTCCTCAGAAACGGTGATCTCATCATCGGCAGCTTAGACACAGGGGAAATACTGCGGTGCGAAGGCTCTGAACTGATCTGCCGGAACATAGGCCCTGCTGGTGAATACAGGATCAATAATAACTTCAAGTTACTTGCGGATGAGGAAAGAAACCTGCTTTTCATTGCAGATACAAACAATCATGAGCTTCTCTTCCAGGATCTGGAAGGCAGTGCCATAAGCGGAGTTGAAGCAGAATCCCATATTCACTATCCAAACGATATGACACTCGACCGCGACGGACGGCTATGGCTGAGCAATACATTTCACAGCACTGTCCTTTCCTTTACTTTCCAGGGAGATCGGCTTGCGGAAACCGACGATATAATAAAGCTTCGTCCAAAAATACCAGCATTGGAACACATGGAAAAGGCCTTTGAAGACAAACCGCCTGAGGGGATCGGCGATCTCAAGGAATTAATGGAAAACTTTCAGGAAATAGCAGAAGTGAAAAAGAAATTAGGTGATGATCTTGTGCATATAAGACCGCTGGCACTGTCCTTTGATACAAAGGGCAACCTGTGGGTCATTGCAAGTAATCCGAATATAACCACCTCCGGTCTCAGGGTATTCAGTCCCGAAGGAACACAGATTATGCGTATCCCCCTCGGAAAAGACTCGATACCTGTTGACATCGATCGGGCGGGAGAGAACATGCTGGTAGCGGATAGCGGCCTTTTTCATATCTTTTCTGTAAATGCCGAATCAGGGGATGTCAATAAATTTGGAGATGATGCCTTTCAAAATGAGCTGTCACAGATGCGGGGGGAATTGAATCGTTTCAGAGAAATCGTGGCGTGGGCTGGGAAGGCTATCTGGCTTCTTGCAATGGCAACGATAATTCTTGTTCTGGTCATCGTCATAAAAAATCATCATGCCCGTAGCCGCATAGTCCGTGCTGATCACAGACGCGCATTGCAGAAAGCACCTCTTCCGGCCAGGGCTTTACCGACATCAAAAGGTCTGCAGTCAGCAGATGCGATGAAACAATACAGCATTGCATTCACTGGTACGGGAAGCGAGTATTTCCGGATCTGGATCGTGAATACCTTCCTGACGATTGTAACGCTTGGTGTATATGCGGCGTGGGCAAAGGTGAGAACACGTCAATATTTCTACAAGAATACCCTCCTGGATGGGCATGCGTTTGATTACACGGCTGACCCGATGGCTATTTTCAAGGGGTACGTTATTGTAGGAGTTGGCATAATAATTTACCGGCTTTCAGAGGCTTATAGCCTTATGGTTGGTCTCATTGTCTTTGGACTGTTCGCTCTTATCATTCCATTTCTGATATATAAATCAATACGGTTTTTTGCCCGCAACTCGGCTTACCGTAATATCAGGCATCGTTTTCTCGGCACTCTCGGAGACAGTTACCGGACCTACCTGTTCTACCCTCTTCTCATTCCATTCACCCTCGGCCTGATTATTCCTTACTGGGCGTATGCGAGAAAAAAATATTTCTTTAATAATCTAGCTTTTGGCACGACAACTAATACGTTCAGAGGAAATCACAACCCTTTTTACAAAGTCTATATTGTCATGAGTCTGGCAACAGTCGGGTTTGTTATGATGAGCATGCTCTTTATGAGTTTTATTACCGCAGGGATCGCAGCGGCTTCTTCTGCTGATTCCGGGGCTATAAGCGGCAGTGTTATTTTCATGATGCTTTCCACATACGGAATATTCCTGATCGTTTTCACGTTCTCACAGCAGTATCTTTATGCATGGGAGTTGAACTACTGTCTAAAGCAATCAGAACTGGAAGGTATTACATTCGAAAGCACATTAAACGGTGTCAAGTTGTTCTGGATCCGGCTTTCTAATATCTTTGCGATTGTTTTCTCTCTGGGATTTCTTATTCCTTGGGCCAAGGTTCGCCGTATGCGCTATATCGCAGATAATATATCGGTTATTGCGGGGGATGATCTAAGCCATTTCACTTCTGCTATTGAGCCTGATGAGAGCGCCTATGGCGATGCGGCAACCGATTTCTTCGACTTTGATATTGGCCTATGATCGAATTTCAGGGCATATATTTTGACGGCAGAAGGTCAACGCCTTACCCTGCACTGTTCACCAGTGATGAACGATATCTGAGGATACAGGTGAAGGAAAAGGGCATAGAACAGAAAATCCCCCTTCGCTCCTGTAAAATTGATCCGCCACTCGGAAAAACAAACCGAACAATCAGGCTGCCGGACGGTGCTGTCTGCGAGACCGGGGATACGGACGCACTGGCCGCTCTTGATGCACTTGGAAGACATAACCGCGGTATGCGAATAGTCAATTTTTTTGAGAGCCGCTGGAAAATGGTAGTTTTTTCTCTCGCCGGTCTCATTCTCTTTGTATGGCTGTTTAAGGTATACGCTATCCCATACCTTGCAAAGGAAATTGCTTATGCGACCCCGCCTGCTGTGGCTGATCAATTGAGCCATCATACCATGAAGATCCTTGATCATAATGTATTGAAATCTTCCGCACTGGGGACAAAGAGAATCAGTGAACTCCGGGCGCTCTTTACAGCATTAATACAGGATCTGGATGCTGAAGATTTTGATTACCGGCTGGTATTTCGCAAAAGCCCGGTATTCGGCCCTAATGCCTTTGCCATGCCGAACGGCCAGATTGTGATGACGGATGAACTCGTCAGGCTTTCGGAGAATGAACGCGAACTGGAGGGGATCCTCCTTCATGAAATAGGGCATGTGCATGAGCGGCATGGTTTGCGCATGGTTATTCAGGACGCAGGAGTCTTTCTTATCGTGGCTGTCCTATTGGGTGATCTCACAGAGATATCGTCAACCGCAGCTTCCCTGCCTACCATCCTTGCCCGGTCAGACTATTCACGGGATTTTGAACGCGCGGCTGACCAGTTCGCCGCTCGATTCTTTGTCCGTAAGGGATGGAACATTAAGCCAATGCAGGACATCCTCAAACGCATAACAAAAGACATGCCCGGTTTCCCGGGAGAATCAGTCCTCTCAACCCATCCGATTACCGCAGAGCGGATTGAGTATCTGGCGACCGTTGTAGGTGAGCAGGAACTGAAGTAAGAAATGATCGCCCTCAACAGATCGTATACATCATAAGCAGAATTGAAGATTATTTATCCTGCGATGGAAAATTGAGCAACAGTACTTGCTGTACTATCGCATTTTAACGCCTGCAAAAGTGTGTATGATACATCCCTTACTTTTTTCAGCTAGAGATCTTGACTACACCTGCTATCTGACATGTTTGAATGAATTGAAAATGTGAGGAATATCTGTTGTACTGCTTGACGCGGAAATAGTGGCAGGAAATAATCTGGTCGTCTTGATAGATTTGTTATGGTTTTCTTATTCCTAGATCTTTACAAATCTTAAGACAAAGATGATCATTTATTTCGCGATGGCGAGGTACTGTGGAAACTTTGTTCTCTTTGCGATTTACATAAACCGTGTGATTAGAACCTTCTCTGAGAAAATCACATTTACATTTTTCAAGTTGACGAATTAATTCTTTCCGTTTCACGTAGAAACAGTTCCAAAAGGTTCTTTAATTAATTC
>JBFGJU010000181.1:0-4511 GCA_041577035.1 Thermodesulfovibrionales bacterium
GCAATTTCACCCCCTGCTCTCTTTTCTGTTCATAACAGAACCTGTATTTCTATGGTGATCACTAAATTTCTTTCTTCACAGCCTTTAATGTCGAAAGGCCCAATGATTTTTGCCGTATACCTCTGGTCCAGTTCACCGTAAGGTCTATGGCGAGGAGATTCAGGGGAAGATTTTCTGTTCTTTCTTCCAGAACGTTCGATATGGAAATGAGATACGTGTAACCATCTTCTGTATCTTCCCGGTAAGACTCTTCAAGTTCATCATCATCCAGCAGCTCTCTCATCTTTGCCTCTGCCATGAGTATGGCATAGCCGTAATCTTCGGATGCAGATATCCCTTTCAGGTTTTCCGAGAAAAGCTGAAAAACAACAACCGATGCAATGCTTAAGATCGCAATGGCCGCAAGAACCTCAAGCAGGGTAAACCCCCTGCATGATCCCATTAGGTTATTACGAGTTTTATGTTCTTTTTTTATGTTAAACATTCTCTTTTACCAATCACGAATCACGAATCACGGTCTTCAGTTCAAAGTTGGATGTTCTACGTTCAAAGTTCAACGTTCTTTTTTTCTCATTACGAATTACCAATTACGAATTACGGTTTTTCAATGTTCTCTGTTTACCAATTACGAATTACGAATCACGAATTACGGCTTTCAGTTTTATGTTCAAAGTTAATAAATACTATTGCTTGATTTTTTTCTTACCTATGCTTGGTTTTATTACTTTGTCTTTTTCTTAGCTTTAACCTTAACCTCAGCCTGTTTTTAATCTTAACCTGCCTCTTATCCCGATTCTCTCTTTACAGCAACGCTCCCGACAACCGGATCTAACGCGAGGGTTACTGTCCTGTTTTTATATTCAAGAAGAATGAGTGTACCGTCAGTGCTGCCAAAGGGATAAAAGAGAAAGTCATATTTTTCATTCATCTGTTCCTGAGAAAGCGGATCCAGCACTGAAACACTGATGCCATCCGGGATCTTCTTTTTCTTCTGACCGTTCAGAAAATACTGCTGAGCATCAGGGTCAATGGTAATAGTCTGAACAGAGCCGCTTATCTGAGAAAGAGATCGGGCATGACGCATGGTCGATGAAATATCTCGGATGGTTGACTCAAGGGGATTTCCGAAGAGAGAAGGGGAAATAAGGAACAGGGCGATTGACAGAAAGAGTACGATCAGAAGCATTACAACCATCAACTCAAGGAGCGTAAACCCGGCTGTGGCAGAACGTGTATGCGGTGTTAACCTGTCATGGGAATTATTTCTCATATAGTCCATTATACGAAAATTGAGTTAAAACGGAAGCGCTGTAATGCTGAATATGGCCATAAGCATCGAAATAACAATAAAGCCTATAACGCATGCCATAATAAGAATCAAGGCTGGCTCCAGGAGGCTCAGAAACCGCTTCAGGGAAATCTTGAGGCTCTTTTCATACGTCTCAGCAACCTTCAGAAGCATCAAATCAAGCTGGCCGGTCTCCTCACCAACCTTTATCATTGAGAGGGCAAGTTGCGGAAACGCATTGGCCTGATACAGTGGTCCTGCAATGCCTTTTCCTTCTTTTGCATCCTCTGAAACAGCATCAATCGAAGAGGCAATTATACGATTATCAATAACATCTTTCGCGTTTTCAAGGGCCTGAAGGAGCGGAACGCCGCTCTTCAGAAGGGTCCCCAAAGTCCGCGAAAACCGTGCTGTTTCAAGCTTTCTGATGATTTCCCCGAGGACCTTGAGCTTAAAGGAGTCCCACTGGTATGTTCCCTGCTCGGTTTTCCTGTAACTTCTGAACAGAAACCATCCGGCAACAATTATGATAAGAAAAAGCCACCAATACGAGGAAATGACAGTGCTTATGCTGATCAGGAATCGCGTTGGGAGCGGCAGTTGGATGCCGATATCCGAAAAAATCGTAGAAAATCGGGGGATTACATAACCGAGTAATACAATGATCGAAGCAACACCCGTCAGGAAAAGGATTACCGGATAGATCATCGCCGACAGAACCAGTTCGCGGAGTTCCTTGGCTGCTTCCAGGAATTCATTCAGTTTTTCGAGGACAACATCGAGCACGCCTCCTGATTCGCCTGCCCGTATCATATTCACATAAAGGTTCGGAAATATCTTTGGATGCTGTCGAAGGGAGTCGGAAAACGAACTGCCTCCCCTGATGGATTTCAGTACGGCTTTGATAACCGTGTCCATCTGCCTGTTCCCGGATATCTCTGAAAGGATATTCAGGCTCCTGTCAAGCGGCAGTCCCGCGGTGAGCAAAGAAGACAGTTCTGTGGTAAACGTGAGAAGGTCTGCTTTTGATGACCGGATAGTGAATCTTTTCCTGAGTCCTTTATCCGGGAGAGAGATTTTTAATGGAATAACACCAGAGTCTTTCAGTATGTTTAGAGCGGCTTTTTCATCAGCCGCGTCAATAACACCCTCGACTATCTGACCGTCCATGTGCGTGGCCCGATAAGTAAATGCAGCCACTTATTCCTCCTGTGTTACTCTCAGAATTTCACTGAATGTTGTTATGCCTGCCATAACTTTTGCAATACCATCTTCAAGCAGGGTTCTCATACCATTCTGTTTCGCCATAGTGCCCAACTGTTTCGCGTCTGCATTCTTCAGAATCAGTTTGCGTAGCGCATCATCAACCACGAGCAGTTCAAATATCGCTGTCCTTCCGTAATAGCCGGTTGAAGCACAACGTTCGCAGCCTGCTCCCCGGTAGAGCGGTGCCGAGCTATCCATACCGAACGCGGCAAGCTCTTCCTGATAGGCATTGGGTGCCTCTCTCTCTTTGCAGGACGGACAGATGACGCGTACGAGCCTCTGCGCAAGGGCTCCCCGCAATGTGGAAGAAAGGAGAAAATTTTCTACCCCCATATCGAGGAGCCGTGTTATGGAACTCGGTGCGTCGTTTGTATGCAGGGTCGAAAAAACGAGATGTCCTGTAAGGGCAGACTGTATGGCGATCTCAGCGGTCTCAAGGTCCCTGATTTCACCGATCATAATGATATCAGGGTCCTGCCGTACGATATGACGAAGCGTATTCGCGAAATTCAGGTCTATCTGGGGTTTGACCTGGATCTGATTAATTCCTTTCAGCTGGTATTCAACAGGATCTTCGACAGTAATGATCTTTTTTTCTGCTGAATTTATCTTGTCGAGAGCACCGTACAGCGTCGTAGTCTTTCCACTCCCTGTGGGGCCTGTAACGAGAATGATGCCGTTTGGTCTCGAAATAAGCCTGTTGAATTGTGTGATGGTATCACGGGGAAATCCAAGACGGTCAAGGTTGATCATTATCCCTTCCTTGCGGAGTATCCGCATGACCACGCTTTCTCCATGAAGCACCGGAACCGTGGATACCCTGAGGTCGATCTCCTGGTCGCCGATTTTGAGCTTTATCCTCCCATCCTGAGGCAGCCGCCGTTCAGCGATATTGAGTTTAGCCATAATCTTTATCCTCGATACTATGGCGGCATGAAGCCTTTTGGGGGTGGATTCCGCATCGTGCAGCACACCATCGATGCGGTACCTGACCTTCAGTTCGTCCTCAAACGGCTCGATATGGATATCACTGGCCCTGTTTTCAACAGCTCTCGAAATGATAAGGTTGGCCAGTCTGATTATCGGGGCCTCAGAAGCCAGATCCTTGAGATGTCCTACATCATCTTCTTCTTCTCTGATGAATTCGTATCCCGACTCCCCGATATCCTCTACAATACTGCTGATGTCACTTGCTTCCTGCCCATAGAATTTTGAGACATATTCATTCAAAGCCCTGTCATCTGTCGTATAGACGAGAACATCGGCTGACGTTGCGACCTTGAGTGCGTCTATGGTATCCCTGTCCCCGGGATCTGCCATGATGACTTTGAGTATGTTATTCTTGAGTTCCAGGGGCACGGCCATATTTTCGCGGATAAAGCGGGATGATATGCCTTCGAGCAAAAAGGGTACATTTGGCAGATCTTCGGCTTTGATAAACCGTTTCTCTATGGACGAGGACTTATCAGCAGCTGACATGAAAAATTATACCATGTATGCCCTGAGGGGTCAAAAATGGCATAAAGGACAGCAGCGGAGACAGGGTGCATTTTCGGAGTGGGTCTGTTTATTCATGTGCATATCTGTTTGCTGACTCTAAGGTCTGTTTTTATATAATTGTATAATATTGAAGGGTTCGAGGGGTACAGAGGCATCGATACCGTGAAAACAAGTGTAATCATTCCTACCATGAATGCGGGCGAGCAGCTCGCAGGACTTCTGGAATCATTGCAATCTCAGACGATTTCAGACGAGATTATTATTATAGACTCATCATCATCTGACAGTACGCAGAAGATTGCTGAATCTTATGGCATACGGACAATTGTCACACACCGAAACGCTTTTGATCATGGTGGAACGAGAACCCGGGCAGCACAGACAGCAGACGGTGATATTCTGATATTTATGACGCAGGATGCACTACCGGCAAATGAATACGCAATTGAAAAGCTGA
>JBFGJU010000182.1:0-4511 GCA_041577035.1 Thermodesulfovibrionales bacterium
AAAAGCAATCAGCATCATTTCAGGTCTCATTTCACGGCTATGCAAAGAGAAAACAGTTGAAGTTGACAACAAAAGGGATGAAAGCAATCCAATCCTAGATGAGTAAATATCTCTTCCAAAGAAGTATACTGTTATTATGACTATGCATCCAAAGGAAAATGACAGGAAACGGCCTGTCCAGATCGATGGGCCTAAAAAGGAGAAGAGAAATGAAAGCATTCCGTTATATATCCATAAAATGGTTATCTGAACATCTTCACCTAAAGGCGTATGTGGAAATATTGAGGCAATTGGTCTACCCATAGTCATCAATTCATACGATATATTCATAAACCATGATTCATCCCCCGTATTATTAATAGGCGGATACAGAGTGAGGAATGGAAGATTCAAAGCAGCATACAAAAAAAGTATGGCAAGAAGTTTCAGGGAGTTATTCATGTATTGCGCTATTAAACCCTATCTCCCATTAATATATCAATGATAAATCTTACTGAATCAACATCGTTTATTATTAAGAAAGATTTTTACTGTGCTAGAATATTTAGATGTCCACAAAAGACCTTATCATTATAGGGGCCCGGCAGAATAACCTTAAGAACATAAACCTGCAGCTTCCTCACAACAAAGTCATCGCTATTACCGGTGTTTCGGGTTCCGGAAAATCTTCTCTCGCATTCGATACGATCTTTGCAGAGGGCCAGTGGCGCTTTATAGAATCCCTTTCATCATATGCGCGGTTATTTCTTGAGAAATTAGATCGCCCGGATGTGGATGAAATCCGGAATATCAGGCCGGCAATCGCTTTGGAACAGCATAACCCGATCCGCGGGTCCCGTTCTACGGTTGGTTCATTGACAGAGCTCTATGAACTGTTCAGATTGTTTTATTCGAAAGTAGCCATCCCCTATTGTCCCCGGTGCGGCAAGGAAATGAGACGATGGGATCCTTCGCAGATTATTTCCGAGCTCACGGAAAAATATCCGGGAGAAAAAGCGCTTATCATCTTTGAGACGAATGAAGACATGCAGGAGCTGAAGAAACGCGGTTTCCACCGTTTCTGGATTGATGATGAAATAAAAGAAGCTGAAAACGTACTGGCAGAAAAAAAAAGGAAATCTAAACGAAAAGGAGATCCTCTGGGTATTGTGCTTGACAGGCTGATCATCAGAAGCGAACCCAGGCTGTCAGACTCAATTGAACTGGCATGGGAAGAAGGCCGGGGCGCAATAAAAATCCTTCTCGTAAGCAGTGACAGCACATCTTCTAAGCCTGTTAAACGTGTTTATACGCCCCTGACGTTTTCATCCAGAAACTCCTGCGATGATTGTGCCATTGAACTGCCTCTGGCATCCCCTCTTCTTTTTTCATTCAATCATCCGGTTGGTGCCTGTCCTGAGTGTAAAGGCTTCGGCAATACATTGCAGTATGATGAAGACCTGATTATACCAGATAAGAACCGTTCGCTTGCCGACGGGGCAATAGACCCCTGGAACAAACCGGCCTATAAGTGGTGGAAGAGACAGATGCTGAAACAGGCAAAGCAATGCGGGATTGATATTAGCAAACCATATAACAGATTGGGAAAGCGACAAAGATCACGAATCTTCAGGGGAACCGAAGACTGCTATGGTATCAATGATTTTTTTGAATATCTTGAAGGTAGAAAGTATAAGCTCCATGTAAGGGTATTTTTGAGCAGATACCGGAAGGCTGTCCTCTGTCCTGCATGTAACGGCAAGAGGATCAATAAGGAAGCACTGTCTTACAAGATTTCCGGTTTTGATATTGCCGAGTTGTGCAGTATGCCTCTGTCTGATATTTCTGCTTTTTTTTCAGACATAGTCCTTTCGCCGTTCAGCAGGGACATGGTTAAGGAACTCTTTCAGCAGATTACCATGAAACTGGCGTTTCTGGAAAAAGTAAGACTTGATTATTTAACACTTGATCGTTACAGTAAAACGCTTTCCGGAGGCGAATTCCAGAGGATAAGTCTTTCAAACCAGCTTGCTTCATTGTTAACCGGCACCCTGTATGTTCTTGATGAACCGACTGTTGGCCTTCACCCAAGAGACACTGACCTCATTGCTGAAATCATGCAGCAACTGGCTGATCTAGGAAACACGGTTATTGTAGTTGAACATGACAGGGGCATTATCGAATCAGCCGACTGGATCGTAGAGCTCGGTCCCGGAGGGGGACAGCGAGGAGGAGAAATTACTTTTTCAGGTGAAGAATCTCTCTTCCTGAAAACAGATACACTAACTGCGAAATACATCCGGGGCATTGAAACCGTTGATGTATCGCATCAGAAAAGAGCACTATCAGGCAGTTCATTGTCTGCGTATAATGCGAGCGGTCATAATCTTAAAGGGGTAGACCTTCATATCCCTTTACAGTCCCTTACCGTACTGACCGGGGTGTCCGGATCGGGCAAAAGCAGTCTTGCCGTTGAAACACTTTATAGATCTCTCGCAAAAAGATTTAAAAAAAGTACTGAACGTCCTCTGCCACATGACAAAATTGAAGGTCATGAGCAGTTGGAAAATGTGGCATTAATTGACCAGTCCCCGATTGGCAGGAGTCCCCGTTCCAATCCTGTAACGTATCTGAAAATCTTTGATTATATCAGAAAGCTCTTTGCAGAACAGAGGGAAGCCAGGGCATATGGCTATGGCCCCGGTTTTTTTTCTTTCAATGTTCCTGGGGGCAGATGTGAGACGTGCAAGGGAGAAGGATATGAATTGATGGAGATGTACTTTTTTGAGGATCTGTATATAACGTGCGAAAAGTGCGGGGGGAAGAGATATAAGCCTGAGGCATTGCGAATAACGTACAGAGAGAAGAATATTCATGACATATTGCATATGACGGTCGAAGAAGCGTGCATTCTCTTTGAAGATCATTCTGCAGTCCGTTCCCGGTTAGATTTACTTATGGATACCGGACTCGGTTATTTACGACTCGGCCAGCCGGCAACAACACTGTCAGGCGGCGAGGCACAGAGGCTGAAGATCTGTTCCGAGTTAAGCGTATCTTCGAAAGAGAATTATCTTTATATTCTCGATGAACCGACGGTTGGTCTGCACTTCAGGGATATATCTGATCTGCTTATCGTATTGAACAGGCTGGTTGATTCCGGCAACACCGTTCTCGTTATAGAGCATAACCTTGATGTCATTAAATCAGCAGACTGGATTGTCGATCTCGGCCCTGAAGGCGGTGAAAAAGGAGGGCAGATAATCTTTGCAGGCCCGCCTGCAGATATTATCCATGCGGAAGATTCATATACGGGAAGGTATCTCAATGATTATCTGTCTCGTTCATTGAAAAATAGGAAACCATTGCAGTATTCTGTTTGAATATGAAAAAATTATTCTTCCTGATTCTGATTACCGTACTCCTCTTCAGTTGTGAGGACAGAGCGCCGGACGTTCAAAAAATAGATTATGAAACCGGGCCTTTTGATCAGGTACATGGTGACGCCATTATTGTCGGTTCAATTGGAGAGCCGAGTGTTCTTATTCCCATGCTTGCCGGGGACAGTGCATCACACGATGTTGCGGGTCTGATTTTCAACGGACTTATTAAATATGATACAGACCTTTCAGTAATCGGCGACCTTGCAGAATCATGGGACATCTCTCCTGATGGTCTTGTTATAACTTTCTACCTGAAAAAAGGAATTACCTGGGCCGATGGAGTAGAGTTCACTGCCGAAGATATTATGTTCGGATACAGGACAATTATAGATGAAAAAACGCCTACAGCATATAAGGAAGACTATCTGCAGGTCAAAAAGGCAGAGGTTCTGGACAGATATACATTCAGGGTTACGTATGAGAAACCATTTGCCCCGGCACTCACGTCATGGGGAAGTCTCGTGGTTCTTCCCAGACATCTTCTGGAGGGTAAAGATATTACAAAAACAGATTTCAGTCGAAATCCAATTGGCATGGGGCCATTTATGTTAAAGAAATGGATTTCAGGACAGGAGATCACGCTCAATTCAAACAGAGATTATTTTGAGGGGAGGCCCTATATTGACAGATATGTGTATCGCTTCATACCCGATCCCGCAACAATGTTCCTGGAACTGCAGGCCGGTGGAATTGATATGATGGGTCTTTCCCCGATTCAATACACGAAACAGATTGAAACCGGGTTTTTCAAGACAAACTTTCAGAAATTCCGGTATCCGGTCTTTTCTTATACCTATATGGGATTCAATTTAAAACATCCATGGTTTCAGGATAAGCGGGTACGACAGGCCTTTGCTCATGCAATTGATAAAAGCGAAATTATTGATGTTGTCCTTTTTGGTCTCGGCAGCCCTGCGACCGGACCGTACGTACCAAATACCTGGCCGTATAATCCGAACGTCAAAAAGTACGATTTCAATCCGGTCACAGCACAGCAGCTCCTGAAAGAGGCCGGATGGGAAGATACAGACGGTGATGGCATCATTGACAAAGACGGCAATTCCTTCAGTTTTACGATTATTACAAATC
>JBFGJU010000183.1:0-4487 GCA_041577035.1 Thermodesulfovibrionales bacterium
AACAGCCGATAGTTTGCGGATTCCGCTCTATATCCACTGCAAAACCAGTAATCCCCAGAAGAACCATCCGGAGAGACAGAGGCTTTTTTGAAGAACGGTTAATCTCCCGGACTTCAAAATGAAATAAAAACTAACCGGAGCTGTCACGAAGTAGCCTGCTATGAGAAGCCATGCAGGAACACGTGCTTTGGGGGATATTCCTGAGACCGCAGAACAGAACGGACATTCGATATCTCCCTCGAGTCTCTGCCCGCACTGTACGCAGCGCGTGATTCCAAGAATGTCATCCAAGTTGTCCTGATCCATGTAATATCTCTGTACGGGGCGCTATGCTTCGTCCAGTATCCTGTAGCCAAGTTTCTGCATGCTGTTTCTTACAATCGTGGCAAGTTCTGTTTCTGCTATCCTGTTGTTATCAAAAACTATTTCAATCTTTCCGTTAGCAACTAAGATTGAATCAACCCCGTCCATCTTTCCGATAAATCTCTGTAACGCCAGGCAACATTCTGCACATAATTCCTTCTGAACATGAAAAGATATGGTATCCATCGTCTTCGTCACGACTACGCTTTTTTCTGCGACTATTCCACAGGTCGGACAATCATGCAGCCGGACAGGATTATCCCGAATGGTTTTTATTATCACATAAGCTCGTGCATTGCACAAGCTCGGTGCTGATATCAGAGGCAACTCCGACACTGCTGCAGTATATTCGCGGGGAAAATGTACCCGGTTTGCTGTGGTATAATAGGCCAAAATCTTTTTTTTTCAGATTCCCTGAATTCATTTTTTTGTCTTTTATGGAGGTCATAGAACTTGGAAGAACGTTACGATCCTAATTCTGTCGAGCCGCGTTGGCAGGACATCTGGGCGCGGCAAAACGTTCACAAGACAGACAGATCAGAGTCGCCGAAGAAATTTTATTGTCTTGAAATGTTTCCGTATCCATCAGGGAAGATACATATGGGACATGTACGCAATTATGCAATCGGTGATGTTATAGCGCGGTATAAAAAGATGCAGGGATATCATGTCCTCCACCCGATGGGATGGGATGCATTCGGTATGCCTGCAGAAAATGCTGCCATAAAACACGGGGTGCACCCTTCCAAATGGACCACAGAAAACATTGCCTCCATGAAGACACAACTGAACCGGCTCGGTTTGAGTTATGACTGGGACAAAGAAGTTACGACATCCAGTCCTGATTACTACAAATGGAATCAGTGGTTGTTCCTCAAGATGTTTGAGCGCGGCCTTGCGTACAGAAAATCTTCATTTGTTAACTGGTGTGGTTCCTGTGCAACGGTTCTTGCCAATGAACAGGTAATCGATTCACAATGCTGGAGGTGTGATAGTGTCGTAGTTCAGAAGAAACTTGATCAGTGGTTCCTGAAAATAACTGACTATGCAGAGGAGCTCCTTCAGACATGTGATGAACTCAAGGGATGGCCGGACAAGGTGGTCCTCATGCAGAAAAACTGGATAGGGAAGAGCTATGGTGTTGAAGTAGATTTCAGGATTGACGGTTCAGATGAGTTCATCAGAATATTTACTACACGCCAGGACACCCTCTTCGGGGCGACATTTCTCTGTCTGTCACCGAACCATCCTATAGCAGGGAAACTAGCCGCCAATACTCCGGAACTTGATGTTATCTCGGGCAGTTACGGAAAGAATGATGAAAAACTGGGACTCTTCACAGGGAAGAACTGCATTAATCCGATGAATAATGAAAAGATCCCGATTTATATTGCTAATTTTGTTTTAATGGAATATGGCACGGGTGCAATAATGTCAGTGCCTGCGCATGACCAACGTGACCTCGAGTTTTCCCGGAAATATGGCCTGCCGGTTCGGGTTGTCATTCAGCCTGATACGCCCGGTCCTGAGTCTGCAGTCCACAGTTCAGGGCTAGCGGAGGCCTATGAGGACGAGGGGTTTCTGGTAAATTCAGGGACATTCAGCGGATTAGACAGCGAGACCGCGCGGGAGGAAATCGCCCAATTCATAGAGAAGAATAATTTTGGCAAGCGCGTAGTCAATTTCAAGCTGCGTGACTGGGGAATATCTCGCCAGCGTTATTGGGGCACACCCATTCCGATTATCTACTGTGATACATGCGGGGCTGTTCCGGTTCCTGAAAAGGACCTGCCGGTAATCCTTCCCGAGGACGTTGCAATCACCGGAACCGGTGGTTCTCCATTGCTCGATTCAGCGTCATTCCTCCACGTACCCTGCCCTGACTGCCGCAGGCAGGGCAGGCGTGAAACAGACACCATGGATACCTTCGTGGATTCCTCATGGTATTTTATTGCGTATTGTTTTGATAGAGGAACTATCGACCTGAAAGCTGAAATCCAGGGTCCACGGTCCGGAATCAGTTACTGGATGCCGGTTGATCAGTATATTGGAGGGGTGGAACACGCTGTCCTGCACCTCCTTTATTCACGTTTCTTTACAAGGGTTTTAAGAGATCTCGGACTGCTCCCTTACAGCGAGCCCTTTACCAATCTCCTGACGCAGGGCATGGTTATCAAAGACGGTGCCAAGATGTCAAAATCAAAAGGCAATGTTGTGGATCCTGATTATTTGATCGATAAATACGGTGCAGATACGTCAAGATTATTTTCTCTGTTTGCTGCACCTCCTGAAAAAGACCTTGAATGGTCAGATAAAGGGGTTGAAGGCGCAGCGCGTTTCCTGAACAGGATATGGAATATTGTGTGCCAGCGGCTTGATGATCTGGCAACATCTCAAAAAACATCACATAACACTTTTGACCTGACTGACATGTCCGAGCCCGGCCGTAATCTCATAAGGAAGGTTCATCAGACTATTAAGAAGGTTACGTCTGATATTGAACGGGCGTATCACTTCAACACAGCAATAGCTGCGCTTATGCAACTGGTCAATGTATTACATGCCTTTCATCCGGTTGAAAAAAAAGACTACGCAGTGATGAAGTCCGCCGTGGATAATCTGCTGATAGTGCTCTTCCCTTTCACTCCGCATTTTGCTGAAGAACTCTGGAGCTGCTTAGGCAATAAAGGCAGTCTATCAGAACACATCTGGCCTTCCTGGGACATCGACCTGGCAAAAGAAGACGAGATTGAGCTCGTTATCCAGATAAATGGGAAACTCAGGGGAAAGATTATGATACCGGCAAACCTTTCTGACGCAGAGATACAGGAGATTGCGATGCGTGAAAAAAGGATACAGGATATAATAGGTACAAAGGAAATCAGAAAGACCATCGTAGTCAGGGGGAAACTGGTCAATATTGTAACCGGCTCATAACGTATGGAAAGTAAACGTGCATACGGCTTTCTCATTGTATCTTTCTTTATTCTGACCGTTGGTTATGGATGTGGCTATAGCGTTCACCGTCAGTCCGCGTTACCGTTTAAAGACATTCATATCGCCCCGATAGAAAATAAAACCCTTGAACCAAAACTGCAGGACAAACTGCATAAAGCCCTTATCATGGAGTTCACGAAGCATGGTGTGCAGATTAATCCCTCTTCCGGAACGACGCTCACCGGCGCCATTTATACGTTTGAAATGTTCACATTATCGGTGAAAAACGATACAACTGCAGAGTACCGTGTAAATGCTGCGGTAAACTTCACATTTCAGAGTGAGAACGGTGAAATCCGGGAGATAAAAGATATCAGATCCCCTTTTATTGTTTCATTTTCCAGTGGCGAAGCCCTCAGTGAAACGCTCGCAAACAGAGATCTGGCTGAAGAAATGGCCCTGGAGGATGTGGCAATGCAGATTGTTGGATTTCTCATATACCGATGAGTTATCGAGCTTTTCTTGATGAATGCAGGAAGGGACTTCCATTGCCGGGTTATATGCTGGTTTCCTCTGATCGCTTCCTGCAGAGCGAGGCTGTCACAAAAATAAGAAATCTCGTTCCTGACTCAGAAAGAGACTTTAATTTCCATGTGTTCGATGTGGCTATGGCAGCAAACGAAGCTGTGCCGTTTGAGCAGATTATTGACGTCCTGCAGACAGTCCCGTTCTTCTCGGGAAAAAAATACGTTATCATTGATAACAGTCAGAAGCTGCTGAAGAAAGACCGGGAGCGTTTGCAGGAGTACGCGAAACATCCCGCTGAAAGCTCAGTCCTGGTTCTTATGCATTTCGGTTCGGTTAAAAAAGGATTTAAAGATTCGCTGAAGAATATAAAATCGTTTGCTCTTGATTTACGTGAAAGTGAAATCCCGTTCTGGATCAAGGAGCGGGCTCAATCCGGGAATTTCACCCTCTCCCGGGGCGCCGTTGAACATCTGCTCGGCACGATCGGCACGGACCTTGGCATGCTCGCCTCTGAAGTCGACAAGTGTGTCCTGATCGGAAAGCCGACCGTTGAAAGACAGGACATTATCGACATCGTCGAAGGGAAAAGATCATACAATGTCTTTGACCTGGTTAACGCGATACGGACAAGCAACACTGATAAGGCTTTCAGGATTTAC
>JBFGJU010000184.1:0-4478 GCA_041577035.1 Thermodesulfovibrionales bacterium
CGATTACCGGATCATTGGCCCGTATGCACGGTACCGGATCACCTCCCGCGACGAAGGCTCAGGGAAAACATGACTCTATATTACTGACAGGGAAGGAAATGTCATAGGCCCGGATACGGCAAAGATCGTTATCAGCGAGAAGACACTTCGGCCGCGGATGCTCTTTAAGGATCCTGAGTACAATGAATGGGTTGAACCTGACAGTTTTTATTCTTTTTCATCAACAGTCTTCTATGAAGAAGAGAGAAATACATATCATATAGCTAATCATTTTACCATCGATGCCATTAAGTCCCCGGTATGGCACGGTATTCCTACCATTGGAATTAAGATTAAGAAAGATGCGCAGACCCTGATCTTCAGCTCTGACACGGTAAATGACGTACATCTCTGGAAACAGCTCCATTCTGAAAAACGAACGCAGACACTGCCCATGAAAAGAAAGGAATTTGAGTCGTTATCGGTGATTTACGGAGATATCAATGATTACATCGAGCGGATATGGAGCGAACGGCGCTACCGGGAGGCAGTGAAAGTCTTTCATGAAGGAAATGTGATTCATGATGTATCTGATCTCCAGAGCGTTGTCCATACTGACTATAAATATCTCAAGAATACCCTTCTGGAGCAGAACAGGACACTCCTGACGCACGGCCCGGACATGATAACCTCTGAATGGATGCTCGCGGACACGGAAAAGAGTTTTATGATTAAAGGCGAACAGTTCTTCGAGATCGTTGATGATAACGTCTATCCCATGAATGCGGATATCTATCATAAGGATCAAGGAAAGTATTTTGTAGGGTACCGGAACAGGAACGGTATCTATACGGTATACGAAAAGGACGGCCTCCTCGGACTGACAAAAGAAGACATACCGGATCATGCCAGGCAGCTGTACCGGATTGACTTATATGAAGATATCGGCGGCAGATATTTCCCAAGGATTGAAGATACGAATGCCCGGTACTATGTAAGAACCGATGGTACGGTCGAACTCCTGGAATATGAAGCGAACGGCAGCCGCGGTCATGTCGTTGAGTGTCATCGTAAAAAGCTCTCAGAAAAATAGTATCAAACCTGCTTGACGCCTGCCGCTGCTTTTTCATTATTAAGCATGTTCATCACCCTCACCCGCATTTATTCAAATTCCTCTGCTGTGAACACGACCCTCTTTGCCTCGGGTTCTTCTGCTTCTGCTGGTTTCCGTTTCAGGCGAAGGTACAGCACACCATAGAGCACGGACACAACTGACAAAACACCAATATCCACGGTACCGTATGCGACTTCATAATTCATTGCCCTCATGAGAAAGATCGTCAATCCCATGTAAATCGCTATTTTTATGATTGTATTTAGCATTTCCACCCTCCTTACGACGTTTGTGAGACCTTTTTAAAAGACCCCTGTGAGACTCTGTTATCACCCCCTTTCCTCTTTCTGCCACAACAAGAATCCATTCTCATCTTAAGTAAATTATTTCAGGCTTATGCTACGGAATAAAGGTAAAATTCACATCAGAACTACACGTAATATAAAAAATATGCGGGATTTGCGGGTATGCACAATCAGTCGATCTTTCGAGACCATTGAGGAAACTTGAATGGCATTAAAAAAGATATCCGGAACGATATAAACAAGCAGACGTGTCTAAGAAATGTCTTCTTTTTTTCTACAGACGGATGGTGAAATCAGATAACAATCTTTTTTCTCTATTATGAGTTTTTTAGTGGCAAGCGTTTTGAGAATTTTTGTAACCGATTCCCTCGATGAACCAATCCTGAGAGCAATGTCTTTATGAGTACGTTTCCTGATCAGGTAAAATCCATTCTCCTCCTGGTTGCCCTCATTCGCTATGTATTGTCCAAATAATTTAAATATCCGTTGGCGGACATCAAGAAAAGCAAACTGTTCTTCTCTCTCGGTGGCATATCTGAGTCTATGCACGACAGAGGTAAGAAGATCGACCGCTATCATTGGTTCGCGCTGTATCTCAGCAAGCAGATTCTCACGCTTTAATATCCCGAAGGTTGAATCTTCTTCTGCTATGACCGTTGCTGATCTCGGACTGCCGTCTATGAGACTCAGCTCGCCAAAGAAGTCACCTTTCTGCAGGTCCGTAAGGATAAATTCTTCGCCCTCCTCACTCAACAAAGTGACTTTGACACGGCCCTTTACGATTATGTACATGTCTGTGCTTTTGTCTGTTTGGTAAACGATTACTTCATCTTTTTGAGCGTGGGCGATGCTGAAATCATCAATAATCTGTTCCAGATGAGTATCTGAGACATTTCTGAAAAAAGGGATGTTGCGAATAACCTGCTGAATAAACGCTCTGTCTTCACCCTTTAGATGCATGGAATATCTCCTCTGTGCCTCATGATTGAGATATATGAAAAATCATTAACAATGCCCCTGAAAGGAGCCCCCCCTTAATCCTCAAAATCCAACGAGCCACAGCTAGGATGAGCTGACCTCGAGACCATTATACCACAGAGAAAAATCCGCGCGCCTGCATGCCACGGCAGGGTCTGCTCTGCCGGCTTACAGCCGGTCCTGGTCGGGGGTTACAGAAGCTCAGGGAGATTTCGCCATGTGGCATTGGCATAAGAAACCATGACGCTGAAGTCTAAAAAGGGAAGGAGCTTACCGCGCGCAGAAACGTCAAGATCACTCTTGCAGCGAATGAAAATATACAGAGATCAATATGCGTATTCAGCCGATAAACGAGAGCGTTCTCTCGGGTTCGTACTATCTTCTGCCTGAACCTCTATCCGGTACAGGTATGGGGTATGAGGTGGATTCATAAGTCCTGTATTCGAGGCAACAACTCCCTCCCCTCCCAGTTCCCCGCTCGTTACCAGCCCGCCGGTGTCAGAATTCCCCTCAGCAGTATCCACGATCTTCGTAAAAACACGGAAGTTGCCTAAATCAAAATTCATATCAAATGTCAACGCATTCGAAGCATCTATGGAAAGTGACATCTCCGGAGGAGAACACTCTGCTGTCCAGTCTGTCTTCGATAAGTTTATTTTTTCACTGAAACAGTTATCTGCTGTTATCACCGGGGAAAGGTTTGTCTGTATATCGGCCGATAGAGTTCCCCTGTTCTCAATCAGTTCACCCACGATTTCAGTGCCGCCGACGCCTGCTTCTTCAGCAGTTCTGAAGAATCTGTGTGCACCAGACATAATCGTCTCTTCGGTTATCATAAAGAGAAGTGCGGAGACAATAGCCAGGGATATAACGGAAAGGATCAAAACAATAACCAACGCTATTCCCTTTTCAGACTGCAGTATATGTTGTTTGTTTATGTTCATGTCAGATTATACGGTCTGATAACAAGTGTATATACCCGCCAGCGATAGTTCAGATAGTCATTAATGGCTGACAGATCATAATCCTGACCATATAAGACTGCTCCGATTTTTTCTCCCACTCGTATGCAGGTCGGGCAGGTATCTGTCCCGGTAAAATTATTGAAGATGTAGGTCGAGTCATACTGCCCCTCATGGACGAGAATATAGACCCGAATATCCTTAACCTGCTCCCGTATCTCATCGGCAGTCAAAGCAAGTGCTGTAACAATATCCGAAACCGGGCTGTCAGCTGCCCCATCTCCATCCGTATCAAGCCGGTAGATAACCTGCATGTCAGCTACACAATCAAGGAGAGGGAGCAGGTCTGGAACGTTATCATCAGGGGGTAGATCAAAATCACCGTCATCATGGGAGACAAGAGCCTTCACAAGAACACCTGTTCCCGAGGCAGCATCCGCGCACCGAAGGGGAACACTGGTCGTCGATATGTAGAAATCCGCCCTGTTAAACGGCATTCTGAGGTTCGTGTTCGTATCGACGCCATAGATGAGATAAGCAAGAAAACTGTAATCAGGCGGTACAAAATCAGGGTAATTCGTTTTAAAGGCATTTGCGTTCGCATTAAAGGTACCGAAAAATGTTGACGTGACAGAATTATCAGTCAGAAGTATTCTTCGTGCAGTGCCTTTTAACGGCATCAATACTATGACACTGTCATCTACACCGTCGTCATCATTGTTCAGGTCTTCTTCTTTGCTGGCAAACGGAATCATAAAATTGTTATTTAAGCCATTATTCTTTATATACGTCCATTTCTGGGCTGCACTGTTTAATGCTACCGTGGTCGATTTAACAACCAGATAATCTGATCCATGGAATCCCGCGTTGTCGTCGCTTAAAATGGCCCGAGGTGCATTACCCCCGGTAACCCCCCCGGGACAGAGAGTATTTCCATCATTTAAGAGCGCAGGATTCGGCGTTAACGAGGCATCGGATTTCGCCTCACAATAATCCACAATCCCGCTCCAGTCATTGTCAGCAGACCCGTCACCATCCGCATCAACATTCCAGGGTAAACCAAACCCTGCCTGCTCAATATCAAACCGTAGCAGTTCAAGCCCCGCAATTCCCTTAATATTCGTTTCTGCTATCTTTGAC
>JBFGJU010000185.1:0-4462 GCA_041577035.1 Thermodesulfovibrionales bacterium
GCCAACATAAACCGTGAATAACGGGGCCCCTTCTGATGAGCTCTCCGTACTATTAAGTGCATCTTCTAGACATTGCGCCTGTTCTCCGGTTATCTCAGTGATCGGAGATCTTGCGCCAATCTGTTTATACGCTTCTATCGTCTTTCCGGACCTCAGGAAAGAGATCAGATACGCCAGAGGCTTTTGCATAAAGGATGGGCCCAGTCGTATTATGTCCCTGTCAGAAAAAAGATTGAAAAGAAATGGCTTAACAGCTTTCAGAGAATCCGGCCCGCCGAGATTGAGTAGCAGGATACCCGTTGCTTCGTCCGCGTTATATCTCAAGACAGGTCTTCATGGCCTTCGAATATTTCATTAAACTCATCTGATACTTTTTTAAAGGCATCAAGAATGTCAGGGTCGAAGTGTTTCGGCAATGTCCGGCCATCGCCTACAGTAATTATTTCAACCGTCTTCTCGTGGCTGAATCCCGGTTTATAGGGCCTCTTGCTTCTCAAAGAATCGTATTGATCAACAATATTCATAATCCTGCCTTCAACGGGAATTTCTTCACCTTTCAGTCCCTGAGGATATCCAGTACCATCCCACCGTTCGTGATGCGTTTTCGCAATAATTTCACCTGCCTGCAGAAATAATGATTTCGATTCTCTTAGTATTTTTGCTCCTATGGTCGTGTGCGTCTTCATGATATCAAATTCTTCAGACGTCAATCGTCCCGGCTTGAGAAGGATACTGTCCGGTATCCCGATCTTTCCGATATCATGCATGGGGCCTGAATAGAAAAGGGTATCTACAAAATCAGATGGCTGTCCGAGTTTCTCGGACAGTCCTTTACAATAGTAGCTGATCCTTTTAATATGAGTCGCCGTATCTTCGTCTTTATACTCTGCTGCGAGCGTCAGACGGTAGACCGTCTCTATATAGCTGTCTTTTATATTTTCATGAGCCTTTGCCAATTCATCTCTGATCACTTCAAGATCATGCGTCCTTTTCCGGACCTCTGTTTCGAGTATCTGGCCGTGTTGGAGCAGAAAATTTTCGTATTCTTTTATCCTGAGAAGATTCTTGACGCGCACCAGTAATTCATTTCTGTCAAACGGTTTGGTAATAAAATCATTGGCACTAAGGGAGAGTCCCTTCAGTTTGGATTCCTTGTCAGCCAGAGCAGTTATCATAACAACCGGAATCGTGGTTGTATCAGGATCCTCTTTCAGGGCTTTGCATGCGTCGAACCCGTTCATAACAGGCATCATAATATCAAGCAGAATGAGATCTGGAAGGTAACTTCTGCTTTTCTCTACAGCCTCTTTCCCGTTGGCAGCTGATTCAGTGTCATATCCTTCAGCATTGAGGATTGTCCTTAACAGCTTGACATTCTGCTCTTCATCATCTACTACAAGTATTTTTTCCTTTTTTTCCATTTACCCACATGAAAGAAGATCAATATTCAGACTATTCATATTTGTCGATACCTCTAAGTTTAGCATCTGTGACGCTCCGTGGCAACAGGAAAAGAAACCGGCTGCCGCCTGATTTTCCCTGAGGAGGACTTTCACACCAGATCACACCACCATGGAGCTCAACCAAACGCCTTGTCAACACAAGCCCAATGCCAGAACCTTCTTTCCTATCAGTCAGTTCCTCCAATTGCTCAAACGGTTTGAACAACCACAATTGATTTTCCTCGGAAATACCGGACCCGGTATCATCGACAGAACATTGAACATATTCCTCATCCCGTTGAACAGAGCCATATTCAAAACCCGTTTTCTGAAGACTGTCTTCATCCAATTCTGACCTTTTCACCGACCGCACCTGAACAACGATAGAACCGTTGTCCGGTGTGAATTTAAACGCATTGGAAAGCAGATTGAGAAATATCTGTCTAATTTTCGTTCCGTCAACAAAAAAAGTGCCCAGTTCCTCAGCAAGAACAACCTGGAGGTCGATATTGTGTTTTCTCGCTTTTTCTTTAAACAATGTGACAGAACTTCTAACCAGTTCAGAAATAATGCAATCCTCACGATCAAGTTCCATTCTGCCTGTTTCTATTTTGGTCAGGTCGAGAATTTCGCTAATGATCGAAAGCAGATGTGTCCCGCTGTCAAGGATATCCTGAAGAAATTCCTTATGCTCCTCTTTTACATCACCATACACACCCGCCAGGAGGGCCTCTGAAAAACCAATAATAGAATTAAGCGGGGTGCGCAGCTCATGAGACATATTTGTCAAAAATATTGACTTTGCTTTATTCGCTGCTTTAGCCTCAAATGTGGCCCGTTCAAGCTCTGCTGTTCTCACTTTTACCTTCCCTTCAAGCGTCTCTGCATACTCCCTGATCTTTTCTTCAGCAGCATAGCGGTCACTAATGTCGGTTCCCGTACCTATCAGATACGGCAGCCCTCCTCCCGTAATTCTCGATCCCGTAAAGAAATAGGGTATGGCTTTCCCGCTTTTTGTCACTAGCGGGGCTTCTACCTGAGACGCTCCTTTTATAAAAACCTCTTGGATTCTCTCTTCAACCTTCGATCTGTCGTCTGCCCCAAAAAAATCTAACGGGTGCATTTTCGAAACTTCCTCCGAAGAATAGCCTGTAACCTGCTCGAGGTTCTTATTCCATTTCAGAAAGACCCCTGATTCATGAAAAAGATAAAATATGCCGGGAAGACTATTGATCAGATATTCACTAAACTTTTTTTCAGCTATCAGTCGATCCTTGAGTCGTATCTTCTCAGTAATATCAGACATCGTATATACGGCTTCCTTCAGATTTCCTTTCGCATCCGTCACCGGACTAGCGGTCACAAGCAACCACACACCCTTTTCCGGGATATACATTTCTTCTTCCTCATACTGTTTGGTCTCTTTCAGTCTTTCTAAGGGACAGTTTTCAATCAGCAGACCTGCACCCTGGAAGAGCTCTGAACAGCTTTTACCGATTATCTCCTGAAATGATGTATTAAAGAATTTTGTCGCGGAAAGATTTGCCCGCTTTACGGTGTAATCATGGTCTATCAGCATGATAATGGACTCCGTAGAGTCAAAAGTCCTTCTCCACTCATTGACGACATGTTCAATAAGGCTAAGCTCTTTGCGCGTCTTTTCGTCGGCGTGCTTCTTTCTGTCTGATTTCTTCTCAAGCGCTGCAACGCGTTTCCTGAGTTGCGCTACCTCTTTGAGGAGCTCTGCTTTTGTCATAGAGCTACTGCCCATAGATATTAAACCTCACACATTTTAAGTAAAAAAATGGATTTCACCGTTACTTCTTCTTGTATCCATGCACGGCCTCCACCAGTGCAATGGCATGCTCAACAGGTGTTTCAGGCAATATGCCATGACCAAGGTTAAAGATATGCCCCCGGGCAGAAGATGCCTTCCTGAGAATATCCCTGGTGCTCTCCTGGATCTTCTCCGGTGTTCCCAGCAGAATGCATGGATCAAGATTCCCCTGGACAGATACCTTCTTTCCAAGGGTTCTTACCGCTCTTCCCATATCCACCCGCCAGTCAATCCCGATAACATCAGCCCCGGATTTCTTTGCAATATGCAAAAGCCCTGCACAGTTATTTATAAAATATATCACGGGCACTTTTAATTTCTTCAGCACCGCTATTGCCAGCTGTATATGCGGGAAAACAAGATTTTCATAATCATGCGGTGTGAGAACGCCTGCCCATGAATCAAACAGCTGAACCGTCTGAGCACCGGCATGAATTTGCGCGGACAGGTATTCAATAGTCGTTGCCGTAATCTTGTCCATCAGCAGGTTGAATAAGCCCGGATTCTTATACATCATTCTTTTGACATTCGTGAAATTCTTTGAACTCCCGCCTTCAATCATATAGGTCGCGAGCGTAAACGGCGCGCCGGCAAAGCCGATAAGAGGAACTTTCTTTTCGAGTTCCTTCCTTAGAATCCTTATCGTATCAAGGACAAAAGGCATGCTGTCTTCTGTATCAGGTATAATGAGCCTGTCAATTGCCGATTTCGTTCTTATCGGTTCACCAAGAACCGGTCCCTTTTTCTCGGTAAATTCAAGTTTCATTCCCATCGCCTCAGCAGGAATGAGAATATCGGAAAAAAGAATTGCAGCATCAACCCCAAGAACGTTTACGGGTTGCAGCGTAACCTCGGCAGCAAGATCAGGAGTCTTGCATAAGGTGAGAAAATCGACCCTGGAACGGACTGACTGGTATTCTTTCATATACCTGCCAGCCTGCCGCATAAGCCAGACTGGCGTATGCTTAACTTTTTGCCCTTTACATGCCTTAAGAAACGTACTGTTCATGAGACCTCCATAGTATAAACAGAATTACTATCACTGCTCATCTGTTTTCAGTGTCTTTCTGAGCTAATCGTATTTTGACAGGCGTGTGTCCACAGAATGGTTCTTCTTCAAGGTAGTCACCATAAACCGAATAAGCGCGTGCTCTGCAGCCTCCGCAAACACTTACATATTCGC
>JBFGJU010000186.1:0-4448 GCA_041577035.1 Thermodesulfovibrionales bacterium
GCCCTTACAGAAACGCCGCAGTTCCTGGAAAATAAAGCGGATGACATCATTACCATCCCGGCTACGCATCCATTGCTCTCCCCGTTTGTTACGGTCATACCGCTCCAGCTCCTCGCGTATCACGTTGCTCTCTTAAAGGGATGTGACGTTGACCAGCCAAGAAATCTCGCAAAAAGCGTGACGGTTGAATAGCGCAAGACGTTTCAGATAGATGAGATTTAGGTAAAGGTAGAGGTACAGAAAAAGACTGAGGAAACTGAGAAATCAGAACCTTGGAACTTAGAACATAAAACCTAGAAACCTGAACAGCAATTCATTAATCCCATATTTATACAAGTTGTATAAGTCTCGATTTGCCATATAGTTATTGTAAAGAAGCAGGTATGTATAAACCTTAAAATTAAACTCTCGCCCGCTCCTTTCAGTCGCTCGAGCCCGCAGTCTATGACCCGTTGGGTAAGCGACCCATAGGGAGTTCACAGAGTGTGATTCATCTGCTGATTTCTTGAGAGGAGAAATCAGCAAATACCCTGATTTCGCTTCGCTCAATAGATCTGGCTTTGTATCACCATAACGGTACTCATTCATTTCCATGATAGTACTCTGTTCCCGGAGGGTGAGACCAGTATCTGAATTCACCTCTCAGGAATTCAGATACTATCTTATACGTTCTCTGTGCCCGTCGCCTGCCCCGTAGAGCGCAGCTTGTTCGGGGTGCTCTCTGTGAGAGATAAATATAAAAAACCAAAATAACAGGTTTGAGGACTTACATATTTAAAGACAGGTCTAGAAAAGCATTTACAATGCATGTAAAAGCTTTTATTGTTCAGTGCACTTTATTCTCTGGATTCCTGTTGCCACGGGAATGACTAAAAAGCAGACATTTCTTATACAGCAGTCACTGAAATGATGAGTCCAAACTGCTATCTCGCCACAGCAATGCGTTCTTCGGTAGCATTCCGCTCATACGATATTTCTGTTGCACCGCTTGATTCTTCGTTTAGAATTGCAAGAAAAACAGCAACCACCTGAGGATCAAACTGCGTGCCCGCGTTTCTTCTCAACTCCTCGATTACCTGTTCCTGACTGAGCGCGGTACGGTACGGTCTGTCCGCACTCATGGCATCATATGCGTCAGCAACATGCACGATACGCGCGAGCAGGGGAATATCCTCTCCCGCCAATCCTTCAGGGTATCCCTTGCCATCGTATCGTTCATGATGATATTTGACAACCGGTATTATTTTTTCCAACTGTTTTATGCTCTTCAGAATCTTTTCACCTTCCTCTGGATGTTTCTTGATGATATTGAACTCCTCTTCGGTCAGTTTTTCTGTTTTATGGAGAAGATCGTCATATGTTCCAATTTTGCCAATATCATGGAGCAGGCCTCCTATGGTAAGGTTATGCAGCTCTTCAGAGCTCAGTCCCATTTTGCGTGCAATTTTTTCGGCGTAATGTACGGTCCGCTCGGAATGTCCCTTGGTCCAGGGGCTTTTCGCGTCAAGGGCATTTCCCATGGCTATGGTCGCCTGCAGGAACATCTCTTCCAGCTCCTTATTCTGTCTGTCTATGCGCCGGGACGCACCAAACACAATACCAAACAGAATTACGTACAGCAGAGAGAAACTAAAAATAATCCTTGTCCAGATAAGTTTCCTGTGTACAGCGATATCACGATACAGGGGATCGAGGTTTTGGTAGACCTCTACAACAGCCTCGACTGCTCCGTTCTCCTCATATATAATAGGCACATACAGTTCGAGCATCCGCTGACGGACCGCCCGTCCCTTGTATTTTTTGTTTAGATCGTTTGATGACATGGGTTCCGCGACAATTTCTCCGCTAAAAGCTTCCTTTAATTCAACGTTATCTTCGAATACGTGACCTACGATCTCCCTGTCGTTAGACCATATTATTGCCCCATCGCTCCTCCAAAATTTTGTTCCTGATATGGTCGGTCCGAGAGAGAGATGGTCAATTTCTTTGGAAAATTTTCGATAAAGCTTTCCTGTTTTTGGAAACTGCAGTTCCGCTGCTGTCATATGTTTCGTTACATTCTGCTGCACCACATCCGCGGTCTCTGCTATTGACCTCTGGATCATATTGTTTTTCATGGACGCGGTGACCGTCCACCCAAAGATGACCCCAAAAAGGAACAACGAAACAAGACACAACACTGAAAATTGTTTGATTAAAGAAAGCCGCCTCATGTCACCTTTTCCGTCAATGTTCCGACAAAAGATCTTTATTTTGCATAATATCTGCAAGAATGATGCTAATGCAATCCTCTCTTTCAAAACCTGAATTTATTATTTTTTTATAAAGACTTATACGTTTTTATCTGCGATTTTGCTCGACAATTAATCTGCCAGATAATGTCAAAATATTGTGTCATATGACCAAAAAATTGATTTTTCAACACTATTCATTATGATTTACAATATGAGTTCCATGTCACGAGTCATCGTCAGACGCGCATCATATGATTATGAAGAACTGAGGTCACTGATTTTTGAGCTGCTTAATATTCTCGCTGGCCAACGCATTAATCAAAACAGCCGGGTCCTCATTAAACCGAATTTCCTTGCTCCCGCACCCCCTGAAAAAGCGATGCTAACGCATCCCCAGATCATCAGGGCAGTCGCGGAATATGCGCTTGAGAAAGGTGCTCGCGTCCAGGTATCGGACAGCCCTGCAATGGGGACATTTGAAAAGATAATAAAGGAAAGCGGTATACAACAGGCCCTTAAGGGATTAGACGTTGAATTGAAAGAGTTCAAGGATTCTGTGCGAGTGGATATCGGCCCACCGTTTCACAAGATATCCATTGCCGATGACGCTTTAAAGGCGGATGTTGTGATTAATCTGCCCAAGCTAAAGACGCATACGCAGATGCTTCTCACCCTCGGCGTGAAGAACCTGTTCGGCTGTATCGTGGGATTGCGTAAACCGGAATGGCATTTCAGAACAGGTATTGACCGCGATATGTTTGCCCGTCTTCTTGTGAAGGTGTTTCAATCAGTGAATCCGGCAATAACCATTCTTGACGGCATCCTGGCTATGGAAGGCGACGGACCCGGGAGAAGTGGAACGCCGAGACATCTTGGTATCATTATGGCCAGCACTGATGCCGTAGCAATCGACATCACGGTCTGTAAGATGCTCGGTATTCATCCTGATGTCCTGCTTACAAATAAAGCCGCACGGGACAGTTATCCTGTTGAAAGATCAATAGAGGTAGACGGTGCCCTGCCGGTTCTCAGTGATTTCATATTCCCGGAGATGATCCCGCTGGTTTTCGGCCCGGAACAGCTGCACGGGTATATGAGAAGGCATCTGGTTCAGAAACCCGTTTCCGATAACAACCTGTGCAGGATGTGCGGTGAGTGCTGGAACTATTGCCCTGCTCAGGCAATAAAAGCAGAGAAGAAGAATCTCCGGTTTGATTATGACAAATGCATACGTTGCTATTGCTGCATCGAGGTCTGCCCGCACGGGGCATTGAAGGCAAAAGAACCGATTATTGGTAAATTGGTGAGGAAGGTTTACAGAAAATAATACATGTCGTTACTTCTTTCCCGTCTTATTCTCAATAATGGTACTTGCTCATTACGAATCATATCCCCGGCCGGTCAGGGAACGATGGATGGGGAGTGTCAATGGTCAGACCCGTTCCAGTACTTTCCTCGATTGAAAAGGTATATCTGCCTGACTTTTTATGGCCGTCAAGACCAATACAGAGCCATTTCACCGTGTATGTGCCTAATGCGAGATTTCCCCTGAGATATACCTTCATAATGCTATTGTCCCCCAAAAAAATTTTTTTTCCTGAGACCTTCACATCATCCTCATCAAACACCTCTATCTTTGAAAACAGGGGCTCAACTGACCCAGCCATGGTAAGCACAACCTCTTCAGGAGGCTCTTCAAGAACAGCATCAGGGGTAGGTTCATATTTCAGGATGTACACATGTGCGTATACGCCGGCATACGCATAGAAGAAGAATACCATAAAAAACAATAACGTTCTTTTCATTGTTTTTTTCCCCCGGTCAGACTGTGTTTCCCTGCCCCGGAACAGAACAAGAACGATTCTGGAAACAGGTGAGGCCTGAAGTTCAGGTCCAATTTCTGAGATAAATCATATATTGGTTTTTATATTTAACCTTAATAAGGACCAAAAAAAACTGTAATGGCGGTTACATGAAAAGCCCTTGTAATAGCATACGATAAATAATAAGATATAGGTAAGATTGATGCCTTTAATGAAGAGCGTACTTGCCTTATGAAAAAAGGGGGAAAGAAGAATGACGCGGAAAACGATGAAAATGTTGTTTGTAGCAGGCATGTTGTTTATCTTTAGCACATCCGGTTCTGTATTTGCCGGAGGCATGAAGCACGAAGGCCATGGCATGACAATGCACCACCAGCATCTCATGCTGAAC
>JBFGJU010000187.1:0-4407 GCA_041577035.1 Thermodesulfovibrionales bacterium
AATTGATAAAGATCAGAGTACCATGAAAACATCACATAATAAATATTTATGATATTCTTGACAAAATATCTTCAGATATTGCATATTTGCATTACAAGGGTGTTCCCGGATTAAAGAACACGGGACGTGACCTGACATGAAAGAGAAAGACGAACAAACAGTAAACAAAAGAAAGCAGAGAAGATTTCCAAAGCAGTGTCCCACGCACTGTACCTCAAACAATGATACATTCGAGGGAGTATCCTGCAACTTTTCTATAAGCGGCCTTTTTCTTAAGACAAGCCGTCCGCTCAAGGATAATGAAATTGTTGATATAATCATAAAGCTTCCTGATGGATCGATATCAAAGATTAAGGGAAGGGTTATTCGGTCAGCACAGGTATTGCGAAGCACGGAAAGGGAGAAGAAGATCATTAGAAAAAAAATAAGCAGGCTGAAACAGGAAGTAGATGGGAAAGATCTTGCAGGCAAGGCAAGGGAAAGAATCGCGATTGAGATAAAGGCTCTGCAAAGAGCCATCGTAATACAGAATTCACTTGAAACAAGAGATCAGAATATAAGCGATGGGATAGGAATAGAGATTTTGGAAAAGGATTCCAATTACCTTCACCTCATCAGGGGCTGTCTTCACGATATTTGATGTAAGCGAAGATATAATAGGAGAAAAGTACTGATTCATTTTTTCGCTGTGTTACTGCGGTTATATGATACCAGAAGATTTTGAAATGCTGAAGCACTTCATAACAGTCCTTGTTCCACTTATTATTATCATGGATCCTTTCGGTAATCTCCCCTTCTTTCTGTTGTTCACGAAGGGAAAGACCCGACTGGAAAGAACAAAAACAGCCGCCACTGCAGCAGGTGTAGCATGTCTGATACTGATTTTCTTTTCCATTACCGGAGACGCAGTGCTTAGTTTTTTTCATATCGGCCTTCCTGCGTTCCAGCTCGCGGGTGGATTTATTTTTTTTGTTTATGCTCTTCAGCTGCTGCATTTGATCCCGGGCGGTATTCGCAGTACGGAAGAAGAGGAACAGGAAGGCATAGCAAAGGAACATGTTGCGCTGGTACCTCTCGCAACGCCGTTGCTGGCTGGACCCGGCGCCATAACCGCTGTCCTGGTTTGGCAGCAAAGTTATGACATTCCATTTAACCTTCCCATACTCACAGCCGCAATAACAACGGCCTGTTTTGCAGTATTCTTTACCTTTTTCCTGGGAGAATGGATACTCCGCATACTGGGTATTGGAGGCATTAGGGTCATTACGCGTATTATGGGACTTGTGCTCGCTGTGATTGCAGTACAGTTCATGGTAGATGGTTTTATGCAGTTACAGTGAGCATTCTAAAGGACTCATCAAAAATCAGGAAAAAGCTTTATGCTCAACACTTCCTGGTTCTCTGTTCTGGCCTCGGCTGAAAGGATACCCCCATCTATGTATGAAAGCTTAAAATCTTTATATCCGCGCGATACGAGACGCTTGGCATCTGACGGACAACCTTGCTCGCATCCGGCTATCCCCTTAATCATTGCGGGAATGAGTTCCCTTATCGCGTTTTTATCCAGATGAGCTCCTTTTGACAAAAGAAACGCGCTGATCCTTTCTGTCAGGGCATCGAGGTCGTATAGGAACGGATCGTCTATTGTAATCGATAGAGAGTCCTTATCAATGCTGACATCAAGTTTCATGGGCACACTCCTTTTATCAATACCGGACGTTATCGTGGCGATTATTATACCATGTTCAGGACGTGCATCTGGATTATCCCAGGTTACGTGATATAATGCCAGTAACCAGAAGGAGAGACTCATGGCATGAAGCAGCACGTAATCAGTTTTGCTTTGGGAAATATCTGGAGCTGGATACCGTCGCGGAATATGGGAACATTAGTGGATTTTGCACGACAGCTGGATATTTCAGGCGTAGAAATCACCCTGGCTTCCAAGGACGAACTTTTTGCGTTCCAGCTCTCTGAAAATGACCGAGCCTGGCTGCGGACGCTTGCGCATGTCACCATACACGCACCGTTCAGGCTTGCAAGTGAGTCTGCAAACCAGAAAGAACTGCTGAGCCAGCTGCATCTTCTATCTGATCTGTATCAGAGTGTCAACGCAAAAACCATTGTCATACATCCGGACGAAATGCCAGATCCTGAACTTTTACAACAACAGGCGTTCACTGTTTCGACAGAAAATATGCCTAAAGGCAGATTTTCCATGCAGTCGAATTTAAACCACCTCATGAGCCGTTATCCGGGCATCGCTCTCTGCATAGACGTATCACATGCATTTCTGAGATCAGGAAAAGAAACTGCTCAGCTCATCAGTGCTTTCAGCAATAAGATATCGCAGATTCACCTAAGCGGGGCTGATGCTGCTTCAGATCATCTGTCATTAAGAAACGCCCCAAGAGAATTTTTACGTTCAATTCAGCCGATTAAGACATTGCGGGTCCCGATGGTTCTTGAAGCTGATATCAGAACAATGAGCATAGAGTATCTCAAAGAAGAAATTGAATATATAAAACATTTTTTGTATAACCCGTAGCCAGAATATTGTCCACGCGTTTCATATTACTATATGTTTATTTTTCTATATTAACAATCTTATTTTTGATATCATAAATGTATCACCATGCCATATCAGCCGATTGAAAACTATGGAATGATAGGGGATATGCATACCGTCGCATTGGTCGGGTTACATGGATCTATTGACTGGCTCTGCATCCCGCACTTCGATTCTCCGAGCGTTTTCGCATCGTTGCTCGACGACAAAAAAGGTGGCAGGTTTCTTATTACGCCGGCCACTGATGCTGTAACGTTTAAGCAGTTTTACTGGCCGGAAACCAATGTGCTCATTACGCGATTCCTTGCTCCCCATGGAGCGGCTGAACTCACTGACTTCATGCCGGTCACGCGATTGACGCCAAATGGCTCGCGTGGTCATCAGTTAATACGACGGATTACGGCGGTCCGCGGCAGCGTCGATTTTCACATGGAATGCACCCCCGCTTTCAACTACGCGCGGGACAGCCATGAGACAACAGTTCTTGACGTTGGTGCTGTATTTCAGTCTGCTCAGCTCACCCTCGGCCTTGCCACACATACGGCTCTGAAGGCAAGAGACGGAGCGGTATATTCCCGCTTCACTCTCCGGGAAGGTGAAACAGCTGTTTTTGCATTACGGGAAGTACGACCCGAAACTGGGTGCGGCATCTGCATGTCAGAACAAGAGGCAGAACAGCTGTTTCGAGCAACAGTTGATTTTTGGCGCAGATGGTTATCGAGGTGTAAATACACCGGCCGTTGGCGGGAAACAGTTTACCGATCAGCGCTTGCCCTCAAATTACTCACGTTCGAACCAACCGGTGCGATTGTTGCCGCGCCCACCTGCAGTCTCCCAGAAGGTATCGGCGGAGAACGCAACTGGGATTATCGGTACACCTGGATCCGCGATTCAGCTTTTACCATATATGCCTTTATGCGTCTCGGTTTTACTGAAGAGGCGGAACGGTTCATGTACTTCCTGAACACGATTTGTACGGAAGCAAAAGATGACGTGTCTCCCCTCCAGATCATGTACGGAATTGATGGCCGCAAGGACCTTTCTGAAACAATCCTCGACCATCTCGACGGGTATAAGGGATCACGGCCGGTAAGGGTTGGTAACGGTGCGTACGCTCAGCTACAGCTCGACATTTATGGGGAACTGATGGACGCGGCCTATCTGTACAACAAATACGGTGCGCCGATATCATATGATACCTGGCTGTCACTTCGCAGGCTCGTCGATTGGGTCTGTGACAACTGGCAACGAAAAGATGAAGGCATCTGGGAGGTCCGTGGCGGTCAGCAGCACTTTGTGTATTCCAAGCTCATGTGCTGGGTGGCACTTGACCGGGGCCTGCGACTGGCTGATAAGCGGTCTTTCCCGGCAGACCGGAATCGTTGGTTACAGACTCGGGATATTCTGTACGAAGAGATTATGAAGAAAGGCTGGAACCCAAAGCGCAGGGCGTTCGTCCAGTACTTTGGCAGCAGCGTTCTTGATGCATCTAATTTAATCATGCCGCTTGTTTTTTTCCTTTCTCCGACAGATCCCCGAATGATAGAGACCCTTGACGCCACCCTGAAACCACCAGAAAAGGGAGGACTTGTTGCCAATAATCTTGTGTATCGTTATAACGCGGATGAGACTGCAGATGGTCTTTCCGGACAGGAGGGAACGTTCAACATCTGTACGTTTTGGCTTGTCGAGGCACTGACGAGGGCCGGACATTTTGACCGCAGCAGACTTGAAGAGGCACGTCTGATGTTTGAACGGATGCTCGGTTTTGCCAATCATGTCGGTCTCTATGCAGAGGAGACCGGAAATAGCGGTGAAGCCCTTGGAAATTTTCCCCA
>JBFGJU010000188.1:0-4304 GCA_041577035.1 Thermodesulfovibrionales bacterium
GCGCCTACGAAACAAATTTTTCAATGGAATTCTGGAGGGGCGGCCAGGGGACCACGCAGCAGACGATACGGGCCGCAAATACCGTGCTCCAGTCAGAATACTGGATAAGAAAACTGAACGAAGCTGCGGGTGTGACTATCAGGATGCAGTTGGTACCTATTAGCGCGCTTGACAATGTAGTCCTCTGTGTATCCGAAGCGGCAAAGACAATATCTATTAAGGCAGCGGAAATCCAGATAAAAACAGAGGACATCAGCTCGCGTAAAAAAGTGCGGTTTGCCGGGAAGCCGCGATCAGCCGCGTATGTAACAGCGTATAAATATAACGGATCAGAATTGAATGCCATGAACTATGCAGAAGAAATTCAAGGATTTTACGCGAAACGAAGTCACTGGCTGCGGGCCTTTCCTCAAAGAGAATACAAACTGCTTTCCTATAATAAGTAACAGTAAAACCCTCGTCCATCGGTCTGTTCTAACTCATGATTATTTCAAAACAAAAAGTCTTCTTACCAGTCCCGTAACCAGTACCGCAAAAATAAAAATGTACGTTCCATTGATTATCAAAGAAATATTATAATTAAAGAGCTCGTTCGTATATCCTGATCCGATATTGCCGAGAAATATACCGACCGTTCGGGAGATATGTAAGACTCCGGAATGTCCCCCAAGCCTTTCTACTGGAAATAATTCCGATGTGAGGATGCTTATGGTGAGTATAATCAGAGCGTCGCCCATGGTATGGAGCATTCTGACAAATACAAGCTCCGCAAAGGTACTGACATATCCGGTCGCTATCTGAAACAGGCCTGATGCCATGAGGCCGATCAAAAGTAGCCTGATGATATTTCGTGACCGGTCAAAGCTGTGGCCTGCGATTGGCGCCAGTAGAGCCATCCATATCCCCAATATGAAGAAAACGAGGCCTATTCTCTGACCCGAGAAAAGGAGGGTATCTTTCATGAAAAGGGAAAGAGATGTCTGCTCAACGCCAAAATGGGTAGCGTAAACAAGGATTATACCAATAAGCAGGAGGATTTTTCTGTCTTTCAGTTCAACCTTATAGTCTTTGAGGTCAAAAGCGACTCCGGGACGGTCTTTCAAGGTAGCGGATAATATGATCAGAATAAAGCTTAATACGGAAGCCAACAGGAAAAGAGACTCGAATGAATAGTGCTGAACGATCAAGCCTCCTATGAGCGGGCCTCCCCCAAAGCCAAGATATGCCCCAACCTGGTAAAAGGCGATCTTCTTGCCTCGCAACTCGATACCCATGACCTTCAGGAAAAGCGAATAGATAGTAATGTTGAGAATGGAATGAGCAAATCCGCCAGTAAAAGCTATGACCAGGAGAGGGTAAAAATTCCGGACACTATAGAGACCAGATGTGTAAACGAAAAACAGGGATGCCCCGAATACGGCCATTTTTTTGGGTGACAGATAGTCAGACAAGAATCCCGCGGGAAGTATCATCAGCAGTGACGATGCGGAAAAAATCCCGATAATGATCCCGATACGACTGTCAGTGAAAGAGATAGACTTGAGGAAGACAGGAAGAAATGCCATGATCATCCAATTCGTAAAGTAAAGCAGGAAAGAGCATGCGAGAAAAGGTGCCAGGCTATTCAAATCCTTTTTCGGGAAAAGCATATGTACATTATCTCCTTTGAAATATCCTAGCATATGGAGCGAAGGAGACGGGTCTTAAAGTAAGGGGCTTTTTTCTGATATAATGACTAGTGCTATAACGAGCACTTACAATCCCTTTGATGTAAACCATAAATCAGCGGAGGTTTCCTATGATTCATTATAACGGCATTAATCATCTCGCGATGACAACAGGTTACATGGACCGTACCATACGTTTTTGGAGGGATCTGCTTGGCATGAGATTGGTCGCCGGTCTCGGCGAGCCGGGTTACCGGCACTATTTTTTCGAGATATCGGAACGTGATCTGCTCGCGTTCTTTGAATGGCCGGACGTGGAACCAGTGAAGGAAAAGGAACATGGGAGGCCGGTTAAGGGACCTGTTGCGTTTGACCATGTATCATTCGGGGTTGAGACGGAAGATGACCTCTATCAGCTGAAAGACAGGCTTACGGCCGCTGACATCTGGGTTTCCGAAATAATCGATCATGGATTTATACACTCAATTTACACCTTTGATCCAAATGGTATTCCCGTTGAATTCAGTCATACTGTCGAAGGCATCGATATTCGCAGAGATACAAAGATGGCTGACAAAGCACCTTCAGCTGTCACTAAAGAAGGTCCGGAGCCACAGCCTCATACATGGCCGGATGTGCTGGATCCGACTCCCCGGTCGGAATACAGGGCATATCCCGGTGCCGGGAGCGAATTATTCCATGGGAAAAAACAGGACGAGGAACCAAAACCGTAATGAACAAAACCCATAAGAAGGCACGAGCGGGCAAGAAGGGAATGCAGAACGATAGATGGAATCTGAAGACCTTGTTCAGAAGCGATAATGATCCATGCATGGAAGAAGAGAGAAAGCGGGTTGAAAAGACAAGCTATGAATTTATCGAGAAATGGAGAAGTCGTACAGACTATCTTGAAGATCCTGCGGTGCTAAAAGAGGCTCTTGATGATTATGAGGATTGGAAGCGCTCATGCGGCACTGACGGTAACGAGGGATATTACTTTTATCTCAGGACACAGCAGGATAAAAACAGTCCGGTTCTCAGAGCGCGCTTTAACAAGATTGAGGAGTTTAGCCGGAAGATAGAAAACGATATTCAGTTTTTCTCCCTTCGTATAGCCAAAATCGATCCCTCATTTCATTCGACACTTCTCGCATACCCTCCACTGACACCGTATAAGCATTTTATTGAACGTATTTTTGCGGAGGCCGCTTATATTCTGAGTGAGCCTGAAGAGAGAATATTAAATTTCAAGCGGTCTACATCGTATTATGACTGGATGAAGCTTACTTCCGGACTGCTGGCCAAGGAAGAAAGATATGTATTTCTAGAAAACGGGAAAAAAGGGCTCTGTACTTTTTCAGAAATTGTAAATCTCGTTAACAGCAGAAAAAAGAAGGTCCGTGATTCATCTGCACAGGCGTTGAATCATATCCTTGAAAAACATCTTGATGTTGCTGAGGCTGAATTAAACGCGGTCCTCGCAAATAAAAAGGCAGATGATGAACTCCGCGGTTTGCCCCGTCCGGATCTTATGCGGCATATCAGCGATGACATTGAGAGCGAAATTGTTGATTCATTGATTCAGTCTGTGTCGGACCGATTCGATATATCGTCGCGGTTTTATAAGCTGAAGGCAAAGCTTTTAAAAGTAAAAAAGCTCAGGTATCATGAAAGAAATGTGGAGTATGGAAAGATACGTAAGGAATATACCTATAACGATGCTATCCGAATTGTTCATGCGGTTCTGAACAGGCTCGACAGCGACTTTGGCTCGATTGTTAGTGCATATGTTCAGAACGGACAGTTTGATGTGTATCCGCGCAAGGGAAAAGCCGGCGGTGCCTTTTGTGCGCACAATCTGATTCGTCAGCCCACCTATATTTTGCTGAATCATACTGATAAACTCCAGGATGTGCTTACGCTTGCTCATGAGCTCGGACATGGTATAAATAATGAATGTATGAGAAAAACCCAGAATGCCCTGAATTTTAATACTCCCCTTTCAACAGCTGAGGTAGCGAGTACGTTTATGGAGGATTTTGTTCTTCAGGATATTCTTGAGGAAGCGGATGATGAACTGAAGTGCGCGGTCCTGGTAAAAAAACTTGATAATGACATTTCAACAATCTTCAGACAGGTAGCATGCTACAAATTTGAGCAGGAATTGCATCATGAGTTCAGGAGGACAGGATATCTTTCAAAGCATGACATCGGAAGGCTGTTCAGAAAACATATGTCTTCATACATGGGCAGAGCGGTTGAACAGTCCGATGGTTCAGAGAACTGGTGGGTATATTGGGGTCATATACGGGTGTTCTTCTATGTGTATTCCTATGCGAGCGGCCTCCTCATTTCCAAATCTCTCCAGAGTTCTGTAAAGAAGGATCCCAAATTTATAAAAAAAGTAAAGGGATTTCTTTCTGCCGGCATGTCTGATTCACCGCAAAATATCTTTAAGAAACTTGGCATCGATATTACCCGGAAAGAATTCTGGAATCACGGACTGAACGAAGTAGAAAACCTGCTTGATCAGACAACACAGCTGGCTAAGAAGCTGAAAAAAATCTGAGCAGATATCAGATGACAGATAACAGTTTCCAGTTATCCTTTTTTTCTTGAACCTTAGCCTTAACCTGA
>JBFGJU010000189.1:0-4296 GCA_041577035.1 Thermodesulfovibrionales bacterium
ACAAAAGAGAGTACAAAGAATTAAGAAATAATATGAAACAAAAGAAGACGAAGAAAAAGGCAACGGGGCATCCTCAGAAAAAGACCGTCACGATTCTTGGAAATGTTCACGGCAGGAGAATCAGCTCCCGAATTCTGGAGGAACAGATTCAGCAGGCGGTGAGTGCCGGCGCGCAGAAAATACATATTGTTGCTGATGGGCAGCACGGCATTGGTGGACGTATCTGGCCCCGTGACAAAGCGGTCACGATTTCGGTTGAAGGCCCTGTGGGCCAGCGCCTTGGCAGTATGGGCATGTCCGGCACAGAGATTGTTGTCAGAGGAAGTGTTTCTGATGATGTAGGCTGGATTAACTGCGGCGCACAGATAACGGTGCTCGGTGATGTCACGAACGGCGCGCATAATGCTGGTGCGCAGGGCATCCTTTATGTGCAGGGCGGTGGCGGAGCCCGCTGTGACACCATGATGAAGTATAATCCCCGTTTTGAGCCGCCGCAGTCGTGGTACTTCCGGGACGTTGGTGACTCTTTTGCAGAATTCAAGGCAGGAGGCATTGCGGTTATTTGCGGTGTGAACCCGAGAAATCCTGAAAACATTATCGGTTACCGGCCCTGTGTTGGTATGGTCGGCGGCACAATCTATTTCCGCGGCACAATCCAGGGGTATAGTGAACGTGACGTAAAGCGTGTCGACCTGACGCCGCAGGACTGGCAGTGGCTGACGACACATATGAAAGACTTTCTTAAAGCCATCGACAGGGAAGATTATCGCGAAGAACTTACCCGTTCTCCGGATGAATGGAAGAAACTTGTTGCCCTGACTCCCGCGGAAAAAGGCTCCTGGAGAAAGGTCAAGATGGCCATGCCTGATTTCAGAAAAAGGCATTGGTATGAAAAAGTCGGTGAAGGCGGCATTTTTGCTGAATATATAACGCACGATCAGACTATTCTGCCGTATATAACGACGGGTGAAAACAGGCGAAACAGACCGGTATGGCAAAATGAAAAATATCTGCCTCCCTGTGCCTATCACTGCCCAACGCAAATACCATCCCATAAAAGGGCGTCTCTTATCAGACAGGGCAAGATGAAAGAGGCCCTGGATCTGGTATTGCAGTACAGTCCTCTTCCGGCAACCGTGTGCGGCCAGATATGCCCGAACCTTTGTATGCAGAGCTGTACCCGGGGCGCGTTTGACAAACCTCTGAACATAAAAGAATTCGGCAGCCTTGCACTGAAACAGCCGCCGCCGAAACAGGCGAAGAAGACGGGGTATACCATAGCGGTTATCGGTGGGGGGCCCGCCGGGCTCTCAGCAGCCTGGCAACTGGGACTCAAAGGTCATAGTGTTGATCTCTATGAGGCTGAAAAAAAGCTTGGTGGTAAACTCGAGCTCTGTATACCGAGGGAACGGCTTTCCAGCAAGGTCCTCCGCAAGGAGCTTTCCCGCTTTCAGGAGGTCGGCGTTACTGTTCATCTTGGCAAGAAGATTAATCTTAAGACATTCGAGAAGATCTCCAGAGATCATGACATCGTTGTTGTTGCGTGTGGTGCTCATCAGCCCAGAACTATCACGTTCCCCGGTTCACAGGATACCCTTTCTGCGATTGATTTTCTCAAAGGGATTAATTTTGGCGAGGACTTCAGTTTAAAGAAAAAAAAGGTCGTTGTCATAGGGGCAGGAAATGTCGGGATGGATGTTGCTTCACAGGCATATAACTGCGGTGCGGCGTCGGTTACTGCTGTTGACGTTCAGAAACCGGCGGCGTTCGGAAGCGAGATGGAAATGGCAAAGGAAAAGGGAACGCGAATTCTCTGGCCGAAATTTACCGAGAAATATGATAAAAAAGCACAGAAGATTCATTTTACTGACGGAACCTCTCTGGATGCTGATATTGTGATCATGTCTATCGGTGAAATTCCCATACTCGATTTTCTCCCCCCGAGCATTCATACGGAGAAGGGATGGATTGTTGTGAACGACCTCGGCCAGACCTCTGACACAAAGGTCTACGCCATTGGTGATGCCACAAAGCCCGGGCTGGTGACCCATGCCATAGGGCAGGGCCGCATAGCTGCTGATGTTATACATGCGCAACTTATGCAGTATGACTATATGCACGAAGTCAGGCAGGTGGTTCCGTATGAACGCATCAAGACCGAATACTATGATCTCTGCCGATTTGAGGTGTTCGAGCCAAAAAAAGAAGCGAACCTCTGCATGTCCTGTGCTACCTGCCGTGACTGCCATATGTGCGAGGAGACCTGTTATTGGGAAGCGATCAGCAGAATCGAGCATGAAGACGGTTCGTATGAATACGTCGTGGATGAGAAAAAATGCATTGGCTGCGGCTTCTGTGCAGGCATCTGCCCGTGCGGCGTCTGGGAGATGGTCGAAAACGTCTGAAGACAGTATACAGCAAAAATAGGCTAAGGCTAAGGTTGAGAAAAAGACAAAACTAAGCTATAGCCAGTCGCTAACTCAAAATCACGATTAAAAAAAGAAAAACTGAATTTTGCGTGTTCCTTCCGATTCTGCGAAATGGGATGTGATATATTTTTGTCTCGTCCGTATTCTTGACCTTAACCTCAGCCTGAGCCTGCGCTATAGTTTATTTTTTCTCACTTTCCAGAGGGTATTTGCAAAATACTTCTGGCTGTCACGAAAGTTTCTGATTACGTCAAAGCCAACTTCTTCAGCCATGCGCGACAGCTCGTGCTCTGAAAATTTATGTGAAGACTCTGTATGAAGACGCTCCCCGGCCCTGAAGCAGAATGATCTGTTCAGTCCTTCTATATACACGATCTGATCGCACGTACTGACCAGATAGCTTTTTACCGCATTGCTCTCAGTGTCCCAGGTGCTCAGGTACCTGAATTTCCCGATATCGAAATTGCCTCCCAGCTCAGCGTTTATACGTCTCAGGATGTTCAGGTTGAACTGTTCGGTAATTCCCGAGGAATCGTTATACGCACGAAGAATCAATCCTATATCAGCCTTTTTCAGATCAAACCCGATAAGAACGAGATCGCCGTAGTTCAGTGAGTCACGAAGGCGTATGAGAAATGCTTCCGCTTCCTGAGGAGAAAAATTACCTATATTGGATCCGAGAAAAAGCACGACGGTTCTCGCATGGTTCTGACCTGAGAGCCACCTGAGACCATCGAAGTAATCAGAGACAAGCCCGTTCATTTCCAATGTGGGGAATTTATCGTTTAATTCTGAAGACAGCTGCTTTACCGCAGTTTCAGAAATATCCACCGGATAATACTGGAAATCAATACCCATTTTCAGGAACTGTTCGAGAAGTATCTTTGTTTTCTTTCCATCTCCGGCACCGAGTTCGACAAGATTACACCGTTCACCGGCTATCAAGGAACCAATGGAATCCTTGTGCATTTCCAGTAATTCTGTTTCACAACGTGTAGGATAATACTCGGGGAGTTCCATGATCCTGCAGAAGAGCTGACTGCCGTTTTCGTCATAAATATATTTGCACGGCAGGGCCTTGACAGAACGTGAAAGACCTCGAAGGACGTCTTCAGAAAACTGTTGATGCAGATCTGCCAAAGCGATCTTGCCATTCTTTATGACAGTATATTTCGTGCTTATTTTATCATTTCGCATATAAACTCATTTTATTTTCTAACGGCATGGCACAAAATGCACGGTATTTCTGGAATGTGTTATCGTATTTTCCAGATGCGCTATCGTCAAATCAATATCCTCTCCACTGTTATCCAGACCGAGTGAAAATCGTAATGAACAGTGAGCATCTTCTTCTGACAAACCCATCGCGAGCAGGGCATGTGACGGTTTGGAAGATCCCGCACTGCATGCTGACCCTGAAGAAAAATAGACGCCGCGCCGTTCCATTGCAAGAACAACTGACTCACCTCTAAAACCCGGCAGGATTACATTGAGCGTGTTTGGGAGCCTCAGGGTCCGGTGCCCGTTCAGTTTAGAGTCCTTAACACTCTTTCGAATCCCTTTTTCCAGCCGGTCACGGAGCGGTTCTATACGCTTCATTTCAGCGAGAAAGCCGGGCACGAGGTCTACTGCTTTACCGAATCCTGCAATGCCTACAATATTTTCTGTTCCCGCGCGCAGACCGAATTCATGTCCGCCGCCGCTGATGAGGGTTTCCGGCTGCACGTTTTTACGGATATATAAAGCACCAATCCCTTTCGGACCATCCAATTTATGTGCTGAGACCGAAAGGAGATCAACGCCGAGTTCTTCAACATCAAGAGGGATTTTACCGAACGCCTGTACAGCATCCGTATGAAACAGTGCC
>JBFGJU010000190.1:0-4265 GCA_041577035.1 Thermodesulfovibrionales bacterium
ACAAAGAAAAGGGCTTTACTGTCGTGGCATTATCGCTGGACAAGGGCACGGATAATATCAGCATGGTTGCAGCATTTTCAGATAAATTCAAGATAAATTACCCTATTCTTTTTGCTGATGAGGATATTATTGATACCTATCGGATTATCAGTATTCCTACGAGCGTGATTCTGGACAGGGAGGGCGTCGTTAAACACATCTATTCGTCATACGGCATGGACTTTGAAGAGCATCTGAAGAAGGAGATAGAGAAGGTATTATAAATGCTTGAAAGCCTGAGCGATAAACTGGATGCGGTTCTCAGAAAGCTGAAGGGCAAGGGCCTGCTGAAAGAAGAAGACCTCGAAACTGCTCTCAAAGAGATAAGACTGGCACTTCTTGAAGCGGATGTCAATTTCAGGGTCGTAAAAGATTTTGTCCAGAAGATCAAGGCTAAGGCTACCGGCAAAGAAATACTTGAAAGTCTGACCCCGGGTCAGCAGGTAGTTAAAATCGTTCATGAGGAACTCTGTACTTTGCTCGGCACGTCTCATGCAAAAATTGCCCTCTCACCAAATCCTCCGACAATCCTTATGATGGTGGGTCTTCAGGGCTCGGGGAAGACTACTACCGCTGCAAAACTGGCCGGTATCTTCAAGAAAGAGGGAAGACGGCCGATGCTTGTGGCATGCGATCTTCAGAGGCCAGCTGCTATTGATCAGCTCATAACGTTAGGAAGACAGCTCGATGTCAGAGTTTTTCATTCAAAAGAAAGCAAAGATCCGGTTACGCTCGCGCAGGAATCTGTCAGAAAAGCAAAACTGGACGCCCAGGATATTCTCATACTCGATACCGCCGGCCGACTGCACATAGACGATCGTCTTATGGAAGAACTGAGTACAATCAAGAACGTTATCATACCAAAAGAGACCCTTTTTGTGGCAGATGCCATGACCGGACAGGATGCGGTAACGATGGCTCAGCAGTTTAATGAAAAAATAGGAATAGACGGGATTATTCTTACTAAGATGGACGGAGATGCACGGGGTGGAGCGGCCCTTTCAATACGATCCATCACTGACAGGCCGATCAAGTTTATAGGTGTTGGAGAAAAAATCGATATGCTGGAGCCCTTTTATCCAGACAGGGTTGCTTCAAGGATTCTTGGCATGGGTGATGTGCTGAGTTTAATCGATAAAGCACAGCAGAACTTTGATCAGAAAGAAGCTGAAAAGCTTCAGGATCGGATTATGGCCGATTCTTTCACTTTTGATGATTTAAGAGAACAGTTGAGAAAAGTGAGAAGCATGGGCCCGATCGAGAATCTGCTGGGCATGATACCAGGCATGGGCAAATTAAAGAATATTAATGTTGACGAGAAAGAATTTATCAAGGTTGAAGCTATCATAAACTCAATGACAAAAAAGGAAAAAATAAATCATAACGTACTCAATGGCAGCAGGAGGAAGCGAATCGCCCGGGGAAGCGGGACGACGGTGGCTGACGTCAACAGAGTTATCAAGCAATATATTGAACTCAAAAAAATGCTTAAGAGGTTTAAAGGCAAGAAGAAACTTTCATTGCCAGACGCATTTCCCTTTTAATGGATGCTCCCCTGTGCTCTGGCTCGTAGGGACTCGTCGCGGCATTCGAGGGGTTACCTCACATGTGATGCCTTACGTCAGAAGGGCATAACGACGGGAAGGGAGCATCTGCGCGATACGGGGTTTACTTTGCAATATTCAATATATTAAACTTTATGATATTTCAAACAAGGAGGATTCGTTGGTTAAAATACGTTTAACACGCATAGGAACACATAAGAGACCTTTTTATCGGTTTGTTGTTGCTGATTCCAGGACAAGAAGAGATGGCCGTTTTATAGAAATTCTGGGTACCTATAACCCTCTGCAGAAACCATCAGAAATCAAGATAGATTTGGAAAAAGCCAGACTGTGGATACAGAAAGGGGCACAGCCTACTGCTACGGCATTGAAACTAATGCAAAAGGCTGGATTATAAGCAGCCAAACTTTCACTTGGAGGTAGGAATGATGAAAGACTTAGTTGGAATGATGGCAAAAGCGCTCGTTGACAAACCTGAAGATGTACTGGTAAATGAGATTGACGGTGAAAAAACCACGGTTTTTGAACTCAGGGTTGCATCAAGTGATCTCGGAAAAGTTATTGGCAAGCAGGGCAAGACTGCCCGGGCCATGAGAACGATTCTCAGTGCTGCGGGGACAAAAATTGGGAAACGCTGTGTGCTTGAGATTCTCGAATAGAATGAACAAGGAGCTTTAACCTTTTAATAAATCACATTACATCGCCTTATTGCACATCGTAAAATCCTGGGGGCTTAAGGGTGAAATCAAGGCCCTCCCCTTGTCGGATCACCTCGATATCCTCCATCCTGGAAAAAGAGTCTCTGTTTTCACCCCTGATGGCTTAAGAGAAGAAAAGCAAATTACGTCGATACGAAAACAGAACAGATTCATTATTCTTTCATTCGCTGATGTTGAAAGTCCGGAGATAGCATCACGATACAGAGGCGCAACCATCAATATCCAGCGAAAAGAATACCCTGATCTGATGGAGGGAGAGTTTTTCTATGACGAGATTATCGGGATTGCTGTCTATACCGAGGAAGATGAGTTTTTAGGTGAAGTGCATGATATTTTCAATACCGGCAGCAATGATGTGTATGTCATCAAGAAAAATAATAAAGAGTATTTAATCCCGGCGATCAAAGATGTTATTAAAGAAATTGATATTGCAGGCGGCAGAATGATTATTACCCTGATCGATGGATTGCTGGATTGACACTTACTTTATAACAGACGCATTGCCGTATTATTCACATATCTATGACACGGACGACAGTCCTGAGCAGTGCCGCTGCTCCTCGGATTGGCGACCATATTCACTTACCGCTATCACTTTTCCCGGGTGATGCGATATTATATATTCAATGAAATTCGGTGTTGTAACCATTTTTCCTGAAATAGCACACGTCTACATCGGCATGAGCATCCTGAAGCGGGCTATCGAGAAGAATCTGATAACCGTGAATATTCATAATCTGAGAGATTATGCAGAAGATAAACATAAGATGGTCGATGACTATCCCTATGGTGGAGGATCCGGCATGGTTATGAAACCGGAGCCTTTTTTCAGGATTGCTGAATCGATATGGCCTCAGAAGAGCAAAAGAAAGATTATAGCTCTTTCCCCGAAAGGGAGATTATTCACCCAGGAGCTTGCCGCGGAGCTTTCCCGTGAAAGCAGGGACATTGTGCTGTTCTGTGGCAGATATGAGGCGATAGATGAACGGGTTATGCAGCACCTGGCAGATGATGAAATTTCTATAGGTGATTATATATTGACTGGCGGAGAACTACCGGCTTTGGTTATAATAGACGCTGTTTCTAGACTGCTCCCGGGTGTGCTCGGTGACTCTCATTCTGCGAAGGAAGAATCTTTTTCATGGGGATTACTTGATTATCCTCATTATACGAGACCGGATGAATATGACGGCATGACAGTACCGCGAGTGTTGCTATCCGGCAATCATAATGAAATTATGTTATGGAGAAAAAAACAGGCATTAAAGGTTACCCAGAAGCGAAGGCCTGACCTACTCAGAAAATATTCGCTTACGCAAGACGAACAAAGATTACTTGATGATATAAAGGAGGAATTGTGATGACAATGATAGATGCTTTAGAAGAGGGATTTAAAAGAAATCCCGGAACATTCAATGTAGGAGATACGGTAAAGGTATCCGTCAAGGTTGTTGAAGGTGACAAGGAGCGGATACAGCCTTTTCAGGGAGTTGTAATCGCCAGACGAGGGAGTGGGACCAGAGAAACATTTATGGTCAGAAAAGTTTCTTTTGGAGTGGGAGTGGAAAGGATATTTCCCGTCTGTTCACCCACGATACAGCAGGTTGAGGTCCTGAAGAGGGGCGATGTAAGAAGATCGAAACTCTACTATATTCGCGGCAAGAAGGGCAAGTCGGCAAAGATTAAGGAAAAAGACATCATCTCGTCAGCTTCCTGAGCATTTTTTGAAATGGGTATTTACCAGTATGATGAAACCTATAGACGTAAAGGGTACCAACTCATTGCTGGTATTGATGAAGCAGGACGGGGTCCTCTTGCCGGTCCTGTGGTTGCTGCAGCTGTTGTCCTTCCGTCAGATATCCGGATAAAAAGGCTTAAGGATTCCAAGAAAGTTGCAGATCGTTACCTGCCGGATCTGTTCCTTGAAGTCCTTTCGCGAGCA
>JBFGJU010000191.1:0-4186 GCA_041577035.1 Thermodesulfovibrionales bacterium
ACATGAAGAGACCATCAAGGGTGCCCCGTATTTCATCCCACTTCCCTTGATCGAAATCCTTGAATTGCAAGCCATACAGGTAACTATGAGTATAGCCGCCTTCAATATTCCTGACAGTATCCGTATAGTCCTCCCACACGACCGTGCATACAATATCGGTTTGTGAATCTTCTGTCTCAAACGCCAAGAGATAGTCCTGATTCAACTTCAGTCTATGAGGAGACTTAATGCAGGCACCACCAATCCCGATGTCAGCCAGCTGGATTTCAGTGCTCATGCGTTTTTCAGAAACTACTTTTATCTCTTTGACGAGAAATCTCTTATGTCGTCTGTTATCCATGATACAATGCATACATCTCTTGACATCCGTCTGCTCCGACACGTACCGTATGAACTCCCTCAGCAGCGGTATTCATAATTCTCTATCATTATATCACAAGGCATAATTTCGGAATTTACAATGGCATATCATCATACAGGGCATTTCTATGCTATATTAAAAAAAGGACAAAATATGACAAAAAAAGACAAGCCGCTGCCAAAGCCCCCAAAAACTCCATTTGGAACAAAGAAATTCTTTGAAGAAGACGAGTCAGCGAATGCCCTCATGTTCGACAGGATGGCCGAGGCACTGGCCGATGGGACCATGAATGAATTCATAAAGCAGGAACTGCCTGATTCCGTATATGGCAGAAAGCTGACTGAATTGATGATGGGTTTAATGGGCATGATGCCGATACATGATCTCAATGACGGTTCCAAAGATCAAAAAGGCATGTCCGCCACAAACGGGGCAGAAGGGGGAGAATCAGAGCCACAGGCTCATGAGCCCCCGGAAGACATACAGCGGGCTGTTCAGTCAGGTGACGTTAAGCTGCTCATGGAATTGTTGCACAGGGAACATAAGAAGAGAATGCCCGACAGCACATCAGAACTCTCTTTTGACAAGAATGATCACCGATCTCAGAAACACTTAGCAGACAACAGGAATCTTCTCGATCACATGATATCAATTGCTGCCGAACATAATGTTTCGCAGGAGTGGCTACTCATGCGTGCTATGAGACTATATATTGATGCGTATAACAGGACAGGGCGTCTTTAACCGCTCTCGTTTTTTAGAAAACGCTGGAACTGCTTTTTGTTTTTCAGGTAATCAAGTGTTATATTGGGGACATCCTCGTTTCCAGCCCGAGCCAGAGCATGGATGAACCGTATTTCCGGGCAACTCTTTTTCATCGCACGAATGATCTGCCTCTTGTTCGATACTTTATCCGTATATCTGATGCCAAAACCTCTGGCAACGGCCTCAAGATCCACACAGGAACCTGTAAGCGTAGGCTGATCGCCCGTCGAACCATAGGAACTGTTATCAACAGCCAGTATGGTAAGATTAGACGGCGCATAATGCGCAACAGTTGCCAGAATGCCAGGATTCATCAGCAAACTGCCGTCCCCGTCAATAACGAGAACCTCTTTTGTACTCGTAAGACTGATGCCCAGCCCGATCGGCGATGCCATGCCCATGCTACCCAACATATAGAAGTTCGATGGCTGATGTTTTACATAAAACAGTTCCTTTGCCGGCCAGCCTAAATTACAAATAACAGCTTTCGATGCTATAAAGGGAGCTATTGTCTGTAAGATCTCGAAACGGGAGAGCAGTGACAAAGATGATCGTGATTGCATGGATGGCGGTTCTGTTCCCTTCATCAGGTGCTGTCTCGTTCGGATTCTCACATTTGACCTCTGAAGGTTCTGATCTGCTGTTTTCCATAGGGCCGGACTCATGAGAAAAGCATGTATCATATTCTTCTCATACATCCGGCGAAGAACCTTTTCGATCATACCAAAGTCCTCTCGTTTCCTGATCAGGGAATAGGGTATACCCGCTCCCTTTAACACCCCGGCGAGTCTGTAACCCATAGGCACCTGCGCTGCTATCTTTTCTTTATATATGCCTCTGTGGCTGATAAAGATCGAAAGCGGCAATGTATAAAATGCTGTAAGTGAAAGCAGAGCATTGATCATATTTCCCACACCCGAACTCTGGACAAACATGGCCGGTCTTTTTCCGGCAAGCGCCGCTCCCGCGCTGATGCCCACACCTTCTTCCTCACGGGTCAAAGGGACATGGAAAAAAGATTCAGGCAGCATTTCCAAAAGGAATTTGATTTTCTCACAGGGCAGTGAAGAGGTTACATCTACACTGCCGTTCTTCAATATGCTTATGAGTTCTTCTTCAGCGTATGGCACAGGAGATCCTCAATTTCCCCATCTGAAATTTTTTTGGATATGATATGAGGTTTAACAGCAAACGTTTTCTTGTCCTCCATTAATCTTTTTTCTCCACCACCGGTGATATTGAGCAGGATTGATTCATCTCTCAGAACATTCCCGTTATGTGCGGCATTCATGAGAGCAGCAACAGCAACGCCAGCAGCAGGGACAATATCCAGACATTCCGTATGTTCGAAAATTTCCATTGCACGGAAAATTTCTTTATTCTCTATCCCGTACATTCTTCCTTTCGTAGCGGTGAGGGCGTCAAATACTCCGCCTTTTACGGAATAAGCCGGATATCGGGTAGAGAGTACCCGTGTCGTAATCTGACTCAGTAATTCAGGCCTCAAATCTTCCTGAAAAAGTTCTCTGCTATTCTTATCCCATGCACGTACCATCGGGGCAAAGGGAAGGTTTTGCGCCAGATGCAAGGTCGGCAACACACTCCCAAACCCCCCATCCTGAACAAACCGCTCTGCCATCTCCCACGCGCCAACGGCCCCGGTACCGCTCCCTACTGCCTGAAAATAGTGTGCCGGCAGCCTTCCCATTTCCGAGACAGCTTCCAACAAGACCAGTCCCAGTCCATCCCGTTTGGCGATATTCTTTACACCACCCTCAAACGGGAAGCCTGCTATCAGAGATATCTTTCTTGCCACATCAATTGAATCAGCATAGTCACCGTCTCCAACAGCTACGGTCAGTATCGACGATGAATGCTCAAGATACCACATATCCACGAGGCACATTGTCGGTACAACTAAAATGACCGGATATCCCGATATAACTGACAGATGCGAGAATGCCTTGGCTGTATTTCCTGCAGAAGCAACCACAAGACCACTCATGCCGTTTTCACGAGCATTCTGAAGCACAACCGCCGCCTCAAATTCCTTAAACGTACAGGTCTCGAGTGATGCTCCTATTTCAGGGGCATAACCGTTAAACGCAATATAGAGATCGTCAAGCCCGATATGAGCCGACAATCCTTTTGATTTATAAACCACAGGCCCGGACTGGATAAAATCAGCATGGTGAACCGGAAGCCAATTAAATCCCCAGATACCCCGTCCAACAGTGTTACGGAAGGCTTTATCCTGATATTTCGTAACGAGAAGCGCGTTTTTGCAATGCTCACAAAATGCGCAGTACACCTCTTTCAAATCTTTCCCGCACTTTCTGCATTGTATCGTGAAATGACTCACTTATGACATCCTTCTATAAGATCAGCAAGGAGTTCCATGATATCAACTATCTCTATTTGTTTATCATGCCCCTTCATGGCATCATTCACCTTTTCATAACAGGCTGGGCAACTCAATATGAGTTTATCAGCTTTTTTTGAGACGGCTTCGTCAATTGTTAATCTGCCCATTGCCATGGCATTTTCCTGAAAAACCTTTCGTGCAGCACCTCCGGCACCACAGCAGCGCGACTCAAGTCCATGCCTGTCAAACTCCAGCAGCGTAATGCCCGGAATACTCTTGAGAATTGTCCTCGGTTCTTCCATGATGCCCACTCCTCTGCTCAAATAACATGGATCATGGTAAATAACCCGCTGGTTCAGCTCATTCTTGATAACCAGTGTCCCTTTCCCGAGCGCGTCTGAAACAAATTGCGTTATATGTCGTATGCTGAAAGGGAGTTCTTTTCCATAGAATACCGGCCAATCACGGACCATAATATTGACACAGCAGGGACAGGAGCAGAGAAGCGTTCTTACTCCTCTTTCCTGATACGCATTAACCAGCCTCTTTACAAGCTTCTCAAGCAGATCGTGTTGCCCGGTAATAAAAAGTGGGAAACCGCAGCACACTTCTTCCTCAGGAGGCAGGATAGTAAATGGTGAACCGATTGCACTCAGCACAAGGACATCGCCCCGCACCATGGGATAAGCTTCGTA
>JBFGJU010000192.1:0-4170 GCA_041577035.1 Thermodesulfovibrionales bacterium
ATCTATAATTCATTGAAATCCAAAATCTACGATCCACAATCCCGTAAAGGGACGTGGTCCCAGCGGCGAAAAGCCGCGTTGCTAACTCGCCGCTTTAAGCGGGACTTTACGTCCAAAATTAATTTCAGACCCTTTTCTTGAGCCACTTCTTGGGATTAATCACCGCATAGGTGCCGTTTCCGTCTGAAAATACCACTTTTTTTATTTGTGCATTCAGGATCAGCCGTTTACACATCATGCACGGCTCGGACTGACACTCCCCTTTGCCAGTGTCTGCGCCGGAAATATAAATAGTCGCATCTTTTAATTCTTCCACAGAAGCCCGTATAATTGCGTTTGCTTCGGCATGCACACTGTGGCAGAGTTCATATCGTTCGCCGTGAGGTATCTCCAGTTCTTTCCTCGTACACTTGCCGACCTCGAGGCAGTCTTTCATGCCTGAAGGGGTTCCATTGTATCCCGTGCTAACGATAACATTGTCTTTTGTAATGACAGCGCCGTATTTCCTCCTCAGGCATGTTGCCCGTGTGGCGACTGCCTTGGCTATGGTAATGAAGTATTCATCCCACCCGGGTCTTTTCAGTTTTTTTCTTTTCTGAGGAGCCATCTGATAAGTGATTAAGCGTTCAATTATATTAAAAAGTGAATAATTATAAATGAAGTCAGTTTGTTTTGTCATCTGATGACCCGACAGGAAGACAATGCTCCTGGAAATCCATGAACGTATGATCCTATGATCACGTGCTTGTTATGGTAAAATACAGATATAATGTTGGTCTATGAAGGGGGATAGTAATGGCAACAGTGAAAAAAGGTGACAGGATAAGAATATATTACGTCGGAAAATTTGAAGACGGGACTGCATTCGATTCTACAGAAAAAGGTCCGCCAGTAGAAATAATCGTTGGAAAGGGAGCGTTTTTAAAGGACCTGGAAGCCGGTGTCTTTGGTATGAGTCCGGGCGAAACGAGGACGATCAGAATGGAACAGCCGTATGGACCGGTAGATAAAGAAAAGATGATTGCGTTCGACCGGGACAAAATTCCATCAAACTTTGATCTGGCTGTTGGCAGGCAGATACAGATGCATAGGGCAGACGGGAAGATGGTGACCGTGACTGTTGCCGGTATTTCCGGGCAATCTGTTATGTTGGACCGGAACCATCCGCTTGCCGGCAAAGACCTGATATATGATATCAGACTGGAGGAGATCCTTTAGTATTCTGTATGAAATGACTACATGGGGGTATTTTGATAAAATCTGAATCTATGAAACGAATAAGTGTTTATATTCTGATGCTTTTCTGTTTTGTTTCACTATTCGGGTGCGCGACAAATCCGGTCACGGGCAGGGCCCAGTTGATGTTGGTGAGTGAACAGCAGGAGATTACTATGGGCCAGCAGGCAGCTCCGTCGCTGAACTGGGAATTCGGGGGAGAATATCGGGACAGAGAACTCGATGCGTATCTTAGTGCAGTTGTAAAGAAAATCTGGGGTGTTTCGGAACGGCCGGATCTACCGGTGTCATTCAGTATTCAGAATACCTCTATCCCGAATGCCTTTGCCATCCCGGGTTATGTTGCGATAACGCGCGGATTATTGTTCCATTTAGAGAATGAAGCGCAGTTCGCGGCTATTATGGGACATGAAACAGGGCATGTTATGGCACGTCATTCAGCCAGCAGGATTTCACGAGGTTATCTGCAGCAGATGGGGCTTGGCCTGGCCGGGACCGTGTTTGCCAATGCCGGTGGTGCTGATGCCCTTTTAGCACTCGGTTCTTTGGGGTCATCGCTTCTGCTCCTCAAATACGACCGGTCGCAGGAGCTTGAGGCTGACCGAATAGGCGTTGCGTATTCAGCCCGTCTGGGATATGATCCGTATGAGGCGATTACTGCGCATGAACAGCTTGCGTTGGCGGCTGAGCAATATCTCCAGCGTGTTGGTAAGACATCGAGGTCGGGCGGATTCATGAGCGACATATTATCTACTCATCCCCGGAAAGACGTTCGAGTCGATGAAATCAAGGGGATGATTACGTCTCTCCCTTCGTATAAAATAGTTGGCGATGGGAAACACGCGTCCCGTTTCATGGCGAAAACAGCAGGACTCAGAGAGGCTCAGAAGGCCTATTACATCCATGATGACGCTGAACGGGCATTTGAAAAGAAGGAGTATGCCGGAGCTGAACAGCTTGTTAACAGGGCAATCGCCATGAATGCACGGCAGGCACCATTTTATTCTCTTCGGGGCATGATTGCACTTAGCCAGAAGCAAAATGCTGTTGCCATAAAAGATTTCGAACAGGCACTATCCATTGACAATGAATATCAGCCTGCACACTTTGGCATTGGTGTGGGTGAATACAAAAACAGCAGGCCGGCACGTGCCCTTGATCATATCAAGAAAAGCCTTTCGCTCTATCCCGGTCATAGTGGTTCATTGTATGTTGCCGGGCTCTGTAATCATGAACTCGATAGGCCGCAGGAGGCCCTTGATTATTTTTGAAAATTCGCGCAGCATGTCAAAAAACACCCTGAAGTGTATGGATATATGGGTATTAATTATGAAAAAACAAACAAAAAAAGCTCTGCGATCGACGCATATTCAGCGCAGTTGAGCGTCGCACCTGATAACAATATGGGAATATACGCCAGGAAAAGACTTTCTGTATTAAAAAAGAACTAAAAAAGAATGACGGTCTTGCTAACGCATTGATATTAAATAACTAATTACGCTCTCCTGTCCCTTCGATCCTTCATTTTTTTCTTATCATTTATGGCTAAAATATGTTAATCTTAATCATAATCATTTGATGTATTTTGGGGCTGACTATGCGACCACATGCGAAAGAAATTAAGGAAATAATTTCATTGGGCAGAAAGCTTGATGATTTAATGTATGAAACGTACAGCCTTTTTGCCCAGAGAAAAGACTTTGATAAAAGACTGGTAGCATTCTGGCAGGATATGGCTGACTGGAAGAAAGACCATGTGAAACACTGGAAGAAAATTTCGAAGGCCTATGTGTTTAAAAATATCTTTAACAGAGATAAGGATGATCTTAAACTCATCATCAAACAGTTAAAGAGCATTCAGGCTGAGCTGGTCGAATTTTTACGGAGACTTCGGAAGAAAAAAATAACCCAGCAGGACGCGGTCTCCCAGACCATACTCAGTGAATTCTGTCTGGTTTCCGATATATTCCTTGAGATCTTTTATACGTATGATGAAGCCTTCAGAGACAAAGAGACCAGCTGTGTAGAAGAGTGCGAGACGCATCTGGTGAGAATGGCAAACACCTTAAAGCCGTATTTGAGAAATAACCCGCTCTATGCGGTTCTTTTGAAATCCCTTGTGGACCTTAAGCATAAGTATGATTTTCTTTTGACAACATTTGGTAAAGTCAAAAAGGCCGCGGGGTAATCTTTTCATGATCTTCAGTATGTAGCGTAATCCCCTTGTATCTGATGTGACATACCAAGAGGCAGGACCGGATGGCAAAAGGGAAAAGGCTTCTTTTTATCGGTGATTCATTAATTGAGTTTTTTGACTGGGAGCAGCGGTTTCCGGATCACATTGTCTATAACCGGGGAATAGCCGGTGAGACAGTCGGAGGTCTTCTGTCCCGGCTACATGGGGTTGTGAACAGCAGTGAACAGCCTGATGGCATATTTATCATGACGGGAATAAATAATCTTGCCATGGGAGATGGGGATTTTGTCTCTCCGTATACGAGAGTGCTGGAAAAAATCAGGGAAGTCTCGCCTCAGTCACGGATATACATGCATAGCCTTTTGCCAGTGCTCTTTCCCATGATCTCAAACGATGAAATCATCAAAGTTAATGATAAGCTGAAAAGAATTGCTGAAGAAAAAGGTGTGGAATATATCAACATCCACGCCACATTTCTGGACAGCAAAAAAAGGCCTATAGCTGCGTACCTCCTTGACGACGGTGTCCACGTGAGCGACGAAGGATATAAGGCGTGGTCAGACGTTATTGAACGGATAATTCAGCAGTAATCCTTAAACAGTTCTTTCGCTTCCTCAGCAGAATTCTTGACCGCTCTAAAAGCTCGATTCGGTTGAATGTGCAAATTCGTCCCGACACGTGGTGACTTAAACAAAGCACATTCATCCCCCTCAAGCGGGACCCTTCCCCGTTGTCAA
>JBFGJU010000193.1:0-4168 GCA_041577035.1 Thermodesulfovibrionales bacterium
AGCTGGCTTACATTGTTTGTAAGGAGCAGAATCCCGAATGCTATGAGCAGAAGTCCGCTCGCAATCATAATGCCTTTCATATACTTACGAATTCTGTTCGAGTAACTGAGAAAGGAATTAAAAGCGAGCGCCGAAAGAAAAAACGGGATCGCCAGGCCGAGGGAATATATGGCAAGGAGCTTCAGTCCGTATACAGCCGAACCCTTGGAGCCGGCAACGACGAGAATGGAACCCAGAATGGGCCCGATACAGGGTGTCCACGCTGCAGCGAATGTAATGCCCACAAAAAAGGTGCCGATATAACCGGCCGGTTTTCCACTGAGGTGAAATTTTCTTTCCCGGGAGAGGAACCCGACCTTGAGAAAGCCGGCAACCGCCAGTCCAAAAATAATAACGATAATACCCCCGATAATCCTGAACCAGTCCTGATAGGTAAACAGGAATCTTCCTATGACTGAAGATGATCCGCCAAGCATGATAAATATCGATGAGAATCCAAGGATGAAAGCGACTGAATTTGTCATTGTGAGAAACCGAATCCTTTTTCGATCAGTACTGCTCGTGAGATCTTCGAATGATATTCCGGTGATGAAGGAAATGTATGACGGTACAAGAGGCAGGACACATGGCGAAAGAAATGAAAGAACGCCCGCCAGAAAAGCAAGAGGGAAAGAGACTTCACTCATGGAGTACTATCCTCCTGTATCGCACAGTCGTCAGCGCCTCCCCGTATCTTTTCGATTGCATGCGGCAGTACTCCTTTTATGACCTCGAGGCTCTCTCGTACTGCCTTGGGGCTTCCCGGAAGATTGATGATCAGGGAATTACCGAGAACACCTGCAACGGCTCTTGATAACATTGCCCGATCTGTTTTTTTCAAGCCCGCAATCCGTATCGCTTCCGCAATCCCCGGAACCGGTTTTTCAATTACGTCCAATGTTGCGTCCGGCGTAACATCGCGCGGCGAAAGGCCTGTGCCTCCCGTTGTTAAGATAAGATCCACTTTCTTACTGTATCTTATGAGCTTTTCTTTAATCAAATCTTTCTCATCAGGTATGACCTCATAATAATCGACACGTCCATTGACCGTTGTAATGATATCTTTAATGGCCGGTCCGCTGGAATCTTCGCGTTCACCGCGCGAGCCCTTATCGCTTAGAGTGAGAATGGCAACTGTTATCATAACATCAATATAAAAGGAGGAAATAAAGAGTTAACAGTGTCAATTATGACCGGATTAGGGCAAAATGTCTTTCTTTTATTATGCTTTTTCTTTGCTCTTTTTCTGAACCTGAACCTTGGCCTCAACCTGTTTTCTTTCTGACCGTAATCCTGTCTCCCATTTTGATGGTGCCGCCTTTCAAAACCTTCGCAAAAACACCCTCTTTTGGCATGACACAATCACCTGCCTGATAATATATGGCACACCGATCATGACATACCTTGCCGATCTGGCTTATCTCAAGTTCTACCTCATCTCCTACAGAGAGCTTTGTTCCAACGGGCAGGGCAGGCAGGGTGAGCCCCTCTGTTGTTATGTTTTCGGCAAAGTCCCCCGGGTGCACGTCGAGACCCAGGTTCTGCATTTTTTGAATACTTTCCATCGCGAGAAGACTCACCTGTCTGTGCCATTCAGATGAGGCATGGGCATCACCTTCGATGCCAAAATTAGGCTTTATCGTAAGAGATTCGGCGGGCTTTTTCCTGATGCCTTTTTTAGCACTGATATTTACTGATATGATACGCCCTGACTGCATGTCACTATAATAACCAATTTTTCAGAAAGATAACAGATAATAGCTCACAGTTCACCGTTGACAGAAAATAGATAATAGTTCACAGATGACGGTTGACGGCTCACGGAAAACTATCAACGGTGAGCTGTTGACTGATTCTATGTTCCCATTTCCCAGCTTTTCAGGTATCTCTTCTGTTCAGGTGTTAGCGTATCAATTGATATCCCCATTGATTTCAGTTTCAGCCGCGAAATATCAGAGTCTATCTTCTCAGGAACACTATAGACCGTGTTCTTGAGTTTTCCATAATTTTTTGACATGTGCTCGGCGCACAATGCCTGGTTCGCAAAACTCATGTCCATTACTGCTGAAGGATGCCCCTCCGCAGCAGCAAGGTTAACGAGTCTGCCGTCTCCCAGCAGATATATTCGCTTGCCATTTTTCAGGGTGTACTCTTCCACAAAATCTCTCATCAGTCTTTTTGACTTAGCCATTTTCCTGAGTTCGTTGATGGATATTTCAACATTAAAGTGCCCAGAGTTGCAGAAAATCGCTCCATCCTTCATGAGCTTAAAGCAGTCTTTGTGTATCACATCAATATCACCGGTGGCTGATACAAAGATATCACCAATTCTGGCTGCTTTTTTCATCGGCATGACCTCGAACCCGTCCATGGTAGCCTCAAGCGCCCGCAAGTGATCAATTTCGGTCACAATGACTCGTGCGCCCATTCCTTTGGCCCTCATGGCTATGCCCTTGCTGCACCAGCCGTATCCCGCGACCACAAAGACAGAGCCTGCCAACAGCCTGTTTGTTGCCCTCAGGATACCGTCAATCGTTGATTGGCCAGTGCCATATCGATTGTCAAAGAGGTATTTTGTATAGGCATCATTAACCGCTATGATAGGATATTTCAGAACGCCTTTCTCTGCCATGGCCCTCAGTCGTATAACACCCGTGGTAGTTTCTTCAGTCCCTCCCCGAAGATTCTTTAAGAGATCTTTTCTCTTTGTATGGAGTACAGAAACGAGATCAGCACCATCGTCCATGGTAATATGGGGTTTCACGGACAGGGCATCCATTATGTGGTTATAATACGTTTTATTATTCTCGCCTTTTATGGCAAAAACCGGAATTCCGGAGTTTTTTACGAGAGATGCAGCCACATCGTCCTGTGTGCTCAATGGATTAGACGCGCAGAGATGGACGTTGGCTCCCCCGGCCTTGAGGGTTTCCATAAGATGTCCTGTTTCAGTAGTTACATGCAGACAGGCTGCTACTCTGATTCCCTTCAGGGGCTTTTCCTTTTTAAACCGCGCTGTAATACTTTTGAGTACCGGCATTTCTTTTGCAGCCCACTCAATTCTCAACTTTCCTTTCTTCGCCAGCTTGATATCGCTTACATCGTGTTTTACCATGTTTCCTCCGTTGTTGCTTCAGATATTATGTAATAGATAATATAAGCCGAATTGTTCTGCCGGATGCATCTTCTGCCCGGAAGCTACAGGCCCGCGGCCTTTTTCAGGGCATCAGCAGCATCTGTCAGCTCCCAGGTAAAATCGGGATCATTCTTGCCAAAGTGGCCGTATGAAGCTGTTTTCTTGAAAATAGGTCTTCGTAAATTCAGTTTTTCCATGATACCTTTTGGAGTGAAATCGAAGTGATCCCTGACAATCCGAATGATTTTTTCTTCGGGGATTTTCGCCGTGCCAAAGGCATCGACAAAAATAGAGACCGGCTCAGGCACACCGATAGCGTACGCAAGCTGTATCTCAAATCTGTCGGCAATGCCGGCAGCCACAACGTTTTTTGCCGCGTATCTGGCCATATATGCTCCCGAGCGGTCGACTTTTGTCGGATCCTTTCCTGAAAAACAGCCTCCGCCATGGCTTCCAACGCCGCCGTAACTGTCTACAATAATCTTTCTTCCGGTGAGACCGGTGTCACCCATGGGCCCGCCTGTCACAAAACGGCCGGTCGGATTAACATAGTACTTGATATTTTCTTCATCAAGCAGTTCACCCGGTAACGTCGGTCTGATAACTTTTTCTATGATGTCTTCCTTCATGTCCTTCAGGGTGACTTCAGGGCCATGTTGCGCAGATACAACAATCGTATCTATTCTTTTCGGTTTCCCGTCAACATATTCAATGGTGACCTGGGTTTTTCCATCCGGCCTGAGATAATCGAGGATATCCTGTTTTCTCACCTCAGTTAACCGCAGGGCAAGTTTATGCGCAAGCATTATCGGCATAGGCATTAGCTCTTCAGTCTCATTACAGGCAAATCCGAACATGAGTCCCTGATCCCCTGCGCCGCCGACATCAACGCCCATGGCAATATCAGCGGACTGCTGATCTATGGACGTGATGACTGCACAGGTTTCATAGTCGAAACCATACTTAGCCCGCGTGTAACCGATGTTCTTGATG
>JBFGJU010000194.1:0-4151 GCA_041577035.1 Thermodesulfovibrionales bacterium
CCATGAAGTTATGAAAAAATTGAATAAAACCTTTCTGACTCCTATTGACAGGGAAGACCTTCACGCCCTTGCAGCGATGCTGGATGATGTCCTGGATCTCATTTGGGGTGCGGTCGACAGGATGACTGTCTACAAGATCAGAGAAACAACTCCTGAAGCTATCTCATTATCGAAAAACCTTCTGGAGACGACTGAAGTTATCCAGAAGGCAATCGAAAAACTTCATAAAAAGAATTATTCACATATGCAGGATTATTGCATAGAGATCAATCGGCTTGAAAACATGGTGGACAGAATCTTCAGGGATGGCCTCGGAAAACTTTTCGAGGATTTCACCGACCCGATGCTTGTGATGAAGTGGAAAGATGTCTATCAGCACCTTGAAGATGCCTCTGATAAATGTGAAGACGTGGCGAATATTCTTGAGTCGATAGCTCTAAAGCATGCCTGAAATCATCATTATCATTGTCATTCTCGCAATTCTCTTTGATATCAGCAATGGATGGAATGATGCAGCAAATGCCATAGCTACGGTCGTCTCCACCCGTGTTCTCTCACCGCTGATGGCTGTTACGCTTGCGGCAATCATGAACATCCTCGGTGCTTTCATGACGACCGCTGTCGCAAAGACTATCGGGAAAGGCGTTGTGAATCCTAACGATATCAGAGAAGTTGTCAATATCATCGTTGCCGCTGCTCTCCTGTCGGGCTTCTTCTGGAATTTTCTTATGACTAGGCTGGGTTTGCCGGTAAGCGCATCTCACGCTTTGATCGGCAGCCTTATGGGTGCCGCAATGGCCTATGGAGGAATCGGCATTCTGAATCCCGCCGGGCTCAAGAAGATTTTCCTGGCCCTCCTGTTTTCGCCGATCTTCGGTATTGGCATGGGATATTTCCTTATGAAGGTCATACTGAGTTTTTTCGGCAAGTTTTCTCCCGGAGCGATCAACAAGCATTTCGGCAGATTGCAGGTGTTATCGGCCGGATTTATGGCGTTCAGCCATGGTTCGAATGATGCGCAAAAGGTCATGGGAATCATAACTATTTCGCTGTTTGGTGCAGGGATAATCGACTCCATGGAAGTGCCGTTCTGGGTCATACTTGTATGCGGTGTTGCCATGGGTCTTGGCACTGCTGTTGGAGGATGGAAGGTCATCAAGACTCTCGGGGTGAATATGTTGAAACTACAGCCGGTTCATGGATTTGCTGCAGAGACATCGGCAACCATAGTGATTCAGGGAGCGAGTCTCCTCGGGCTTCCCGTCAGTACGACGCACGTGATCACTTCATGTATTATGGGGGTCGGCGCTACCAAGAGAATTTCTGCTGTGCGCTGGGGAGTAGCACGTAAAATCGTTATGGCATGGATATTTACGCTTCCTGCCTGTATTGCGTTTGCCTATGTCCTCTGTTTGGTGGGTTTACAGTTTTAATAATCTAATCTCACGTTATCTTATAGTCTTGTCACTGGCATTGCATCACATATCGAAAATATTACAAAGCAATTTTATGAATGGTATAATGCTCTCGTATGAAAAATCATAAGCCCCGGCTTGTCAGCAGTTCCATGATTTATGCTGCCTTTGGTCTCGGTCTGCTTACTGCAATTGCAATACGCGCTATTATCGTCCTGAATCATATTGCGCCTTCCTGGGTCAGACCGGTCTGGTACTTTGCGGTAATCGGGAACTTTTTTTTCTTTTATTACCGCTTTAAAATATCACAAAAAAGGAGGAGGGCGGTCGATGAGTATCAGTTGATTAAGAAGATTCAAACAAACCCGCATATTCAGAAAGAAGACCGGGACGTGCTGGTCTATCTTCTTTTTTCAATACGGCGTTCTCTTGAGAATATCAATTATCTTATAATATTTTTGTTCTCTATCGTGGCGATAGCCATTGACCTCATATTAAGCGCCGTTGAATAGACATCCCTCGATGGGAGTAATAACGACATTTTTGTATTGTCATTCCGGCGAATAGGGCCTACGCTTGCTTCGAAGACTGAACCAAATCAACAGATGTGCATACCTCTTTCACATATCGCGCAAGCTGTTTTAACTGCTCAGATGAAACATTATTAAATTCCATGCCCGAAAGGTAAATAGGGAGCACTTCATTCCTGTTCTGTTTCTTGCTACCGATTAATGTAACCCACTTAACGCGCGCTTTTACTGATACTGTTCTGCCATGGATATTAAAATTGAACATATAGGTATTTCCGATATCAAAGCGTTTTGTTGATCTGGTAGAAATTCCGGTCTTGCTTACGTTCATGACATTGACATCCGACGCACATAGTGTCCCCAATGGGACCTTTCTATTCTCAACAAATAACCTATGATGTTTTCTCTGTTCTTTCATTCTGTGATTTATGGTGATTGAGAATGTACACAAGAATGCAATAAATGTGCTAATAATTATAAGAATATATCCATGTAACGTTTTGATCTTAAAAACAGTAAGATAGCGGATTCGCTTGGTATGTGGGGAAGCAGCCCCCTATGATGGTAATCCGTAGCGTGACACACTATCGTGTCATTACCAGTCTGTGTCATGACACAGGTGATCGTCTTTACACGGGGAGCGTCAAGAGCTTTTTGTCCGGGCACTTCTCTTCTTGTTTATTGCCGGGGTGCACAATCGTCATGAATCATATTCGTGTGATAATAAACATGGCAAGAAACCCTATGACGGTAATTGTACCTGTAAAATGCGGGGCATTCTCGAATGCATGAACCGTGGCTGCTCATACCTGGTCATGCCTTAAGCTTCCAGCATAAAGATCGTATTCAAGAAGCCTGCATTCGATTTTGCCGTTAAAGAATTGCAGCCGCCTCTTTGGCCGAAGCCCTATCTTCTTTGCCATGGCACGATTACCGGTAAACACATAGCCCCGATATCCCTGACAGTGATGTTTAAAAAAATCTCCTATTTCTTTGTAGACTGTTTCAAGTTCATGGTTCCTTCCAAGCCGTTCACCATATGCAGGGTTGATTATGACAACGCCGCCGCCTGATGGTATGGGGGTTTCCTTATAATCACACACCTGAAACACGATATCCTGTTCCACACACGCTGCACGGGCATTCTTTTTCGCTGCTATAACAGCCCTTCTGTCACTGTCAGTCGCGATGATCTTGTACTGACTAACCTTCTTTATCTGTTTTTTTGCTTCTTCCAATGTCCTGATCCAGCCATCTCTATCAAATCCCCGGACATGCATAAACCCGAAATTCTCCCGCAGCATTCCGGGCGCACTATTCCGTCTGATCAATGCCGCTTCAATAGCAAGAGTGCCGCTTCCGCACATGGGATTTATAAAATGACCGTCACCGTGCCAGCCTGACGCCATGATTACGGCTGCGGCCAGGGTCTCCTGCATCGGTGCCAAGAGCGGGATCTTCCTGTAATTTCTCCTTGATAGCGGCTCGCCTGACGTATCGATATACACTGAACAGATATCATCTTTCCAGTAAAGAAATAAGACCGCTCTGTTTTTTTTGGGTCCTGAATCCGGCCGCCAGCCAAATTTCTCTCTGAACCGGTCGACAATGGCATCTTTGCATTTTTTGTTTGCATAGCGGGAATCATTGATTAATCCGCTTTCAACGTGGGATGAAACCGAAAAATAAGCGCCTTCTGAAATGAAGTTTTCCCATGGCATTTTTTTTATGGATCTATAGAATTGTTCAATATCATACACTGTGAATTTATGCAGGAAGAGCAGGACCCGGTGTCCAGTCCTGAGACGTATGTTGAGCAGAGGAATTTCATCCCGGGAACATTCGGTCGTAATGCCTGCTATTGATTCAGAAATAATCGGAAAATGCAGTGCTGAGAGTTCCTCTTTCAAATAGGACGAAATTCCTTTGGCGCACGTTATGAGTATTTCACACCTGTCTTTATTCACAAAACGTCTCTGTCGTGAGGGTCTCTCGCAGTCATGATGATGTATAAACGGGTTTAATGGTATCTGCTGGTATTGTACCACTGCATATGAATTCTGACTGGTGGACACAACCGTCTTTCTCTGCAGTGCTCAGTCTTTTTTCATTTTAACTCATTTCTCATCTCCACAAATGAATTATTTATATTTTATAAATAACATTCTTAACTTATTATTCAGAACACCTTTTTCTATTGACTTGC
>JBFGJU010000195.1:0-4117 GCA_041577035.1 Thermodesulfovibrionales bacterium
AAGTGTATCCCCTTGTTATCAAACGAAAAAGTAATGTCCTCTCCTTCTCGTCCGCGGAGCCCGGACAGAATTCGAGCGGTTATCCCGATACCACTGGTACGGGAGTAGATAATGGTCTCGGATCCCAAATGCTCAACAAGCTCGATGCGCGCGGTGAGTGGCCCCTCACCCGGAATCAATGACTCCGGACGAATCCCCATAATAATGTTCTTGCCGATGTAATCCTTTAATCCGGGCCTGTTGTGTATGCCTATGGTACAGGCGGGTGACGTGAAAAACTCCTTCTCATCCTTCAAAACCACTGATCCCTCTATAAAATTCATCTGCGGAGAACCGATAAAACCCGCAACAAACACATTTGCCGGCCTTGCATACAGGTCATCAGGTGTTCCGACCTGCTGAATAACACCGTTATTCAACAGGATGATCTTCTGGCCGAGGGTCATTGCCTCTGTCTGGTCATGGGTCACGTAGATAATGGTGCTTTCGAGCTTTTGGTGCAGCTTTGCCAGCTCAACCCTCATGACAGTCCGAAGCTTGGCATCCAGATTTGAGAGCGGCTCGTCAAAGAGAAAAAGACTCGGGTTCCTGACGATAGCCCTCCCGATAGCAACCCTCTGCCGCTGGCCGCCTGACAGCTCTTTGGGCTTTCTCCTGAGCAGATCTGCGATACCAAGCAGTACAGCTGTTTTCTTCACCACGGCATCAATCTCATGCCCGGGCGTCTTCTTCATCCTGAGAGAAAATGCCATATTGTCATACACATTCAGGTGGGGATAGAGGGCATAGCTCTGGAACACCATCGCGATGTTTCTCTCTTTCGGAGTACGGTTGCTCACTTCCTGTTCACCAATGTATATGTTTCCTTTATCCTGTTGCTCAAGGCCGGCAATCAGCCGCAGAATGGTTGTCTTGCCGCAGCCGGACGGTCCAAGGAGTATGCAGAACTCTCCTTCAGCGACCGTAAAAGATATATTATCTATTACGGTAGTGCGACCGAATGTTTTTCTGAGCTCTTTTATCTTCAGACCCGCCATAGTTATCCCTTAATCGCTCCCGCAGACAGTCCCCTGACAATCCTCTTCTGAAACAGGAAAACCAGCAGGACGAGCGGGACCGTCGCTATGGTTGATGCAGCCGCGATCTCACCCCACGGCAGGGTATACTGCCCCTGAAACAACGCTATCCCAACCGGCAGTGTCTGAAACTGCTTCTGTGTCATTATCAAGAGGGCAAAAAAGAACTCGTTCCAGGCATAAATAAAAACCAGAATGGCAGCCGTAAAAATTCCCGGTGCAGCAAGCGGGAAAATAATCCGGAACAGCGTCTGAACATGTCCACAGCCATCAATCCGGGCGGCGTCTTCGAGCTCCCGAGGCAGTTCTTTAAAAAAACTTGCCACGATCCAGACACCGAGTGGAAGCGTAAGGGTCACATAGGGAAGAATAAGCCCCTGATATGAATTGAGCCATCCCAGTGCGTCAAGAATCCTCCAGACCGGGCCGGCAATGGATATCTGCGGAAACATGGACACAACAAGGAGTCCGCCCAGCATAAGACCCTTAAACCGCATCCTGAGCCGTGCCAGTGCATAGCCGGCAAATATCGAAATGATAATCGTAAAAAGCGTTGTCATTCCAGCAACAATAATACTGTTTTTAACGTAATGAAACAGGTCATACTGTTCTATACCTGATCGATAAAAATGCAGGTCACCCGAAGGAACGAGTACCGGCGGAATCGATGTCACCTCTATGGTACTTTTCAGAGACGTATCAACAAACCAGAGAAACGGTAAAAGGCTCAAAAACACAATAACACATACCATTACATAAAAAAATATTCTTTTCATATTTTCTCTTTAAAGAGCCTGGTGCCCAAAACTCTAATGTACGCAAATGAAATGACAAGCGTTATCGCGAATACCAGTACTGATATGGTTGAGCCGTATCCCATGAGTCCCTCTGCGAAGATCTTTTTGTATCCATAAAACTGAAGCACATTCGTCGCATCAGCAGGCCCTCCCTGGGTCATCACAAAAACAAGGTCGAATACCCTGAATGCATCCATGGTCCTGAACAGAAGGGCAATAAGCAATGCAGGCTTGATGAGCGGCAGGGTTATCTTCTTAAATTGCTGCCATGCGTTTGCTCCATCTATTCGTGCTGCTTCATAGAGCTCATCAGGTATCATCTGAAGGCCCGCAAGGATCAGCAGGCCTGCGAATGATGACGTTTTCCATACATCAGCCACCACAATTGCAGAAAAGGCAAAGACCGGTTCCGCAAGCCATGCCTTATACCGGGAGACCTCTGACCCGAACAGGGCATAGTTCGCCAGACCATACTTATCATGAAAGATAAACCGCCACATCTGTGATGAAACAACCGTTGGAATGGCCCACGGCACCAGCACCGCAGCTCTCACCATACCCCGGCCCCTGAAGTGCCGGTTAATAACGAGCGCAATACACAAACCAAAGAGGATTTCAAAAAAGGTCGAAACAAAAACAAAGAGAAATGTATTGATCATCGCGTGAAGGGCAATTCGGTCAGCAAACAATTCCCGGTAATTCTCGAACCAGACAAACGGCTGTCCCAGGCCAGGCAGTCCGAGGATTATCCTGTGCAGGCTAAGATAGAACGAATACAGCAGCGGGTAAAATGCAAAAACCGCAACAAAAATAATGCAGGGGATAATAAGACTAACGGCAAATATTTTTTCTCTTGCAATGATGCTCAGTCGCACGATGCTACTCAATAATAACCATTATTCCGCTAAAGAAAGTATTCTGTCTATTTCCTGTGATGCTTCCAGCGCCTCTTTCTCGATATCCGAATCTGAATCTGTTATGGCCTTACTGAAATATCTCTGAAGAATATTCGAGATTGCGGGGTACAGCGGAGACCGCGGCCGGGGATACGCTGTCAGGAAAACATCCTTCATCTCTGCAAAGTGCGGGTTGCTCTTCAGGACTTCAGGATCATTATACAGCTCTTCCCGTGCCGGTGCCTTCCCCGTTTTTATAGAGTACAGTTTCTGTATTCTCGGGCTTGTCAGGAATCTGGCAAATTTCCAGGCTGCCTCTTTTTTATCTGAATAATTGCTGATGCCAACCTGCCAGCCCCCTAATGTTGAGACACTCTTGCCCCCTCTGAAATAGGGGAGCTTTGTTATGCCAACCTTCCCGACAATTCTCGAGTAATCTGGATTGTTGGCAATCTCCCATGCATACGGCCAGTTTCTGTGAAATACGGTTTTTCCCTGGATAAAGAGATCAAGTGATTCCGGTTCCTGATAGGTAAGCACGCCTATCGGCGCACTGCTTCCGATGATCCTGTCCCTTACGAACCGTACCGCTTCGATTGCGGGTTTTTCAGATAAGGCGCTTTTCCCGGTTTCAGGATCGAGTATCAAGCCGTTATTGCTGAGAATATACTCCATCATATCGCACACAAGACCCTCATACTGCTTGAACTGCCCGGAAAATCCATAGATCTCAATCCCCTGTTTGGTCTCGCCCGGAACAATCTTGCTTATCTGTCTGGCCATCCGGTCCCATGTCTTTGGCGGAGAAAAGCGGTATTTTTCAAGCAGATCTTTTCGATAATAAAACACCCCGCTGTCTATAAAAAAGGGAATGCCGTAAATCGAGCCGTTATATGTATTGGCCATAATCGTGCTCTCCAGGAATGCGTCCTGCTCGGTATGAGGGAAGAGGTCGTCAAGCGGCATGGCCCAGCCAGCAGCAGCAAATTCAGGAGGCCATATAACATCCATGAGAAAGACATCAACATCCGGTGACTTGTTTTTTAATTTTTGCGAAAGCAGGTCATGGAACGCGGATGAAGAATGCGGCCCTATTTCTCTGACGACCTTGATGTCGGGATTTTCTTCATGAAAAATTCTTAATATCTCTTCCCATGCCTCAGGCTGGTTTGGTTTCCAGGTCACGAAATGAAGCGTTGTTGGACCTGTTTCGCTTCCGGTGTCTTCTTTTTCCTTCTGGCAGGCAATAGTGAATGGAATAATGACTGCCAATAGAGATAGCAAAATTATTTTTTCTAAAAAATGACCTTTCATTTCCCTTCGGCAGTCCCTTTACTCTTTTCATTCA
>JBFGJU010000196.1:0-4054 GCA_041577035.1 Thermodesulfovibrionales bacterium
GAGCTACAGAATGCGGAGCGGCTGGTACAGGTACGACAACTTACGATGAACAGGAATAAAGATTCTTTGCATATCGATATGCAGGTCATCATCTTTTCAACGGAGGCGCCATAATGCTTGGAAACAGATATGTTGCGGTCATCGTCGGTCTTCTTTTTGTCCTTATTCTCGCGTATAACATTCACTTCTTTTCCTCACGGAATAATCCCGAGAAAACTGCCGCAGCATCTGTCGGACAGGAAACAGCAAGCAGGCACATGGCTCCCCGGGTCATGGACATTCCGGAGCAGGTCATGATGCCGGCAGATGCCGGCAGATGGAGACGTGATCCCTTTTCTCTCAAAAAAGGCATACAAACACCGGAAGAGACAGAAACAATTGTTGTAACCGGAATACTAAAACAAAGCGGCACGAGCCGCGCACTCGTCAACGGTTCGGTCTATACCGTCGATGACCGGATCGGCACGTTTCTCATAACCGATATAAAAAAGCACAGCATTGTTGTGGTGAAAAACGGAATAACCAGAGAAATTTCTATAGATGATTATATTGTTTGGGAGGATAAATAACATGAGACATTTATTATGGATGACGCTTGCCGCGGCAGTAATCGTTTCCGGTTGTGCCACACCGAAGATTGCTGAATTGGAAGATACCATGATACTTCCGGAACCGCCCGAGATACGACAGCCGGAACCAAAGCCCCAACCTCCGGCACGGGACGTACTGCCAGAGAAACGCCCTGCTGATCTTTTTTCCCTGAGCGTGAGAGACGCGGACCTGCGGGATGTGTTTCTTCTTTTATCAAAAGACAGCGGTGTTAATATCATAGCTGACATGGATGTAGCTGGTACCATTTCGATCGACTTCACTGACCTGACGCTCGAGAGCGCACTCTATGCCATAACCCGTCAGCTCGGACTCACGTTCTGGCCGGACAAGGGATTTATACGGGTCAGCAGGCCAACACTCGATACTCGGTCGTTCAGAATGAACTACATAACCGGCACACGGTCTTCGAGCAGTACCATGAGTGCGGCCATCACCGGAAGCGGTGGATACGGAGGAGCATATGGTTCAACGTCAAACATCAATCTGAACCTGACTGGTACAGCTGATACAGCCGCTGCCACATCATCAGGCAGTTCATCGGGTCAGGGGAATGTGAATGTCACCACATCAGGGACATCTGATTTCTGGAGAGACGTCAGAACAGGGCTTGAGGTCATCATCTTCGGTGATACCCAGGGCGGGACCCAGGGCGGGTTCAGCCGGGGTGATAAAACCGGGAAGAAACTGATCATCAGCGAACTGGCAGGACTCATTCAGGTTACTGACTATTCTGATAATATGGAGCGTATAGAAGACTTTCTGCGTGATGTGCAGAAATCCGTCAGAAAGCAGGTTATGATCCAGGCGCATATAATCGAAGTATCACTTAACGACACTTACAAGCTCGGCATCGACTGGGAGCTGATTACCCGATCAGGTGCTGAAACATTCACCATATCACAGGGGCTTTTGACATCACCCCCGTCTGAAGTCTTTCAGCTGGATTACGACCTTGTAAAATCGTCAGAAACTTTTACCGCCCTCATAGATGCCATGAAGGAACAGGGACAGGTGAATATTCTTTCCAGTCCAACGGTCTCTTCCATGAACAATCAGAAAGCGGTCATCAAACTCTCAACCAAAGAGGTGTCCTGGGTAACGAGCTCTTACCTGAATGCGACAGGCGATGTGCTCCTTTCCTATACGAGCCCTCAGATTGATGAAGTCGGTCTGTTCCTTGATGTAACGCCGCAGGTCGCTGACAACGGCGTCATTACCATGCAGATACACCCGAGCATATCAGAAAAACTGCGTGATTCAGTCTCACCTGACGGTGAGAGCATTAAACCGGTCATTGATACCCGTGAAGTTGATACGGTCATTAAAACCCGTAATGGCCAGACCATTGTTATTGCGGGTCTCATAACAGACAAGCTCAACGACAACATCCGCAGTGTGCCCGTGCTCGGTGACATACCGGTCGTCGGCACCTTTTTCAAGCAGACGGTTCAGGAAAAAAGAAAATCAGAGCTGGTCATTCTGATAACGCCGTATGTTCTCACTGACCAGTCTGTCGAGGATATCAGGGTTGAGCATATCAACCGGCTGAAAAAAGCAGGTAGGGTTTTTGAATCGGTCCCCGGGCTTAAAAAAGATTTGTAATCAGGGAAAAACCACCCTAAATAATAAAACGCCCTTCTGCATTCGCAGAAAAAAAGAACTTCTTATGTAAACAGCCTCAAAATTATCCTGAGACGATTTTTGTAATGGCCTTCCGGAACTGCTCAAGGTCCTTCAGATTATTACGAAGTATTGCTGTTACAATGCGGGGATTAATGTCTTCATACTGATGTACAATAATATTTCTGAATTTAGCCATCTTCTGTAAATTGAATGATAATTTTTCAGATAGTATTCGGTTTTCTGTCAATATTTGAAACGTATCAGCATAACCTGTCGGCATCCTCATGCCACGGTCCGAAATCAGGTGATTCGCGATATCAATGCTGGTCTCAATTACGATCTGTAACGTCCGTTCCACGATTCTCTGCGTCTTCCAGTTCTTTCGATAGTCAGCCTCAGAAATACCTGTGAACTCTTTCAGCTGCACCAGATACGTTTCCAGATCTGCCAGTTTTCTTCCCACGAGAATTTTGTCAACCAATGCCGTAACGCCTTCTGAGTATATTCTTTTCCTTGAAAGAAAAATCGAAGAATTTCCGGAGTGTTACAGACTCATATTGATGTCTCAAAAAAGGATTTTTATCCACAATCAGCTCCCTGTTCTGAACAATCCTTCCGCTCAAACTTATAGGCGATGAATTGAGAATGACAAGATCAACTTCATCAGTAAGGAGCACATCGGATATCCGGCAATAGAGATCAATGAAATCCATTTTCTTTACATCTTTCACATATACCGCTATATCTATATCACTCAATGGATTCTTTTCTTTTTTCAAAAACCCGCCAAAGAAGCAGGCAAAAATTATATTCTTATCCTTCATGAACAAATCGTACAAGTGACTTGTCCTCTCAAAGGATGATGCGGAAACACGTTTATACTTGATCATGGTCTCAATTATACCACATTATTTTTTTATGGATTATGCGGGAAAGGGTATTCGAATGTATGCGGTGACTTTCAGGATAGAACAGAGACTAACATGTCAATAGTCAAGCCTGTCCGCCGTGTTGTGTGGCGTGGCTTGTCCGTCTCAGGCGCGGCCTGTCTGCCGATACGTAGAGGCAGGCCTGAACTTCCCATTTCTACCATAATGCATCGCCATTGCTGTGACACGATATAGCAGTGCAACTTCCCGGGGACGCAGGGGTAGCTTCATTATAGGTAAAAGCGACCGGTATCCCCAAGAACAAGCCACTGGGAGCCACATCATAATGCCTGTTCACATGGTTGAGGGCATTTGCAATCGATAATCCGTCTGAAGTCGTGCCAGAATGACAGATTTCACAGCCGATGCTGTTAGTTATCACATGGATGCTGTGGCTGTTTTCTTTTGGTACGCCGGCCGTGTAATCAGGCATACCGTCATTCGGCGGAGGATATACTGAATTTCCATGGCAGGAATTACACGCGAGCGGCGATCCCCCCCATGCTGTTACTCCATCAGGTGGTATGCTGCCCGTTCTGAGAGATACCCCGGTACTATGGCAGTATGTGCCGGAGCATTCCCCATACGCATCCCCCGGGGCCGGACTTCCGGAATAACTGCCTTCGTAGATGTCAAGGATATTCACATCAATCGAGAAATTGGTATGACTCTCATTAACTTCGGTCGCGGCATGACAGCCGTTACAGTCAAACCCGCTATTTACCGGATCTGTCGGATCAAAAGCAGGATCATTCGTATGACACGTCACACACCTTATTAAGCCGTCCGCATGGGCCGTATGACTCCCGGATATAATCCCGGATGCCGGATTACTGAAATGGTCTGCGGGGCCGTCATGGCAGACATTACAGGCAAAGCTCTGGCTGCCA
>JBFGJU010000197.1:0-3982 GCA_041577035.1 Thermodesulfovibrionales bacterium
GAGCATAAGGATAACCGTAATCGACTACGATGGAGGTAATTTTGAAGAACGTGAAGTGGACACGATTGAAGAATGTTTTCATTACAAAGAAGAACCTACGGTTACCTGGATAAACATTGACGGTCTCCACGACGTGTCAATTATGGAAAAGATAGGAACATGCTTTGCCCTTCATCCGCTGGTCGTGGAAGATATTATGAATACGCATCAGCGCACTAAGATGGACGTTTTTGATGACTATATCTTTATCGTCATGAAAATGCATTCTTATAATGGCGAAGAAGGAATTCGTTCAGAGCAGATCAGTATCGTGTTCGGCTCAAATTTTCTTTTGACATTTCAGGAAAAACCCGGAGTTGTCTTCGACCCGGTACGGAGCCGGATTAGAAACAGCGAGGTACGCATCAGGAAATGCGTCCCCGATTACCTGGCTTACGCGTTGCTCGATTCAATAGTCGATAATTACTTTAAAGTAATTGAGGGTGTCGGTGAAGTGCTTGAATCCATGGAAGAGGAACTCGTTACGAATCCAACACGTGAAACATCACAGAAAATTCATTTTCTTAAAAGAGAAATGCTTTTCTTAAGAAAGTCTATCTGGCCGTTACGGGAAATCATAGGCAATCTGGAGCGCGAAGAATCGGACCTCATAAAAGAATCAACCAATATATATATCAGGGATCTCTATGACCACACGATACAGGTCATTGATACCGTCGAGACGTTCAGGGATATGATATCGGGAATGCTTGATATATATCTGTCAAGTATGAGCAACAGGATGAATGAAATCATGAAGGTATTGACCATCTTTGCCGCTCTATTCATACCGCTTACGTTTATCGCAGGTATTTACGGCATGAATTTTGATTCTGGTAAAAGTCCATTGAACATGCCGGAATTAGGCTGGTATTATGGCTATCCGTTTGCCCTCGGAATAATGGCTGTCGTGGGCGTTGCGATGTTACTTTATTTCAAAAGAAAGAAATGGCTGTAACTAACAGTGTAAAAACGAACTTGCCATGTCACTGCGCTTAATTGAAATATATCACAGAAGCGATGCAGCGGATCAGATCGATGATCTTTTGAAAGACAAGCCGATTCTTGCCACATGGCACGATCATCTTCAGGAAGGCCAATCCATATCAAAAATACTGGTAAAAAGCGAAAATGCCGAGCCTGTTATAGACCTCATAAAAAAGTTTTTCCCCCAAAAAGACTCTTATCGAGTCGTAATTCTCGCAGTTGAAGCAACGCTTCCCCGTCCTGAAGAGCCTGAAGAAAAAGAAAAGGAAGAAGCAGTGAGCCGGGAAAAGACTCCTCAACGAATCAGCATTGAAGAACTCTATCAGAAAATGACCGGTTTGTCAGTGCTGTCTCAAAAATTCCTTATCATGTCAGCTCTTGCATCGTTTGTAGCCGCTCTTGGCCTTCTTAAAAACGATGTTGCCATTATTATTGGTTCAATGGTGATCGCCCCCCTCCTTGGACCAAACATGGCTCTCTCTCTGGCAACCACACTCGCTGATGTAAAGCTTGCAAAAAAGGCCATCATAACCAATCTGACCGGATTTTTATTGGTTTTTTTTGTCAGTATCGCCATGGGTATCTTTATGGCTGTTGATCCGGAAATTCCTCAGATAGCGGCCCGCTCAGACGTAAGTCATTTCTATATATTTCTTGCTCTTGCCGCAGGGGTTGCAGGAGCCTATGCCATCACGGCAGGCGTAGCAGAAGCCTTTGTCGGCGTCATGGTAGCTGTTGCCCTCCTGCCTCCCCTTGTTGCAGCAGGTCTGTTGTTCGGTGGCATGTACTGGTCTGAAGGAATCGGAGCACTCCTACTCTATTTTGTGAATATTGTGTGCATTAATTTATCAGGAGTCATTACCTTTATCTTGGAAGGTATTCAGCCCAAAAGATGGTGGGAAGCAGAGCGGGCTAAAAAATACATAAAAACAGCCATTACGCTATGGATTATACTGCTCTTAATACTCGCGGGTCTGATCGTTCTGGAACAGCAACTATAACGACAAAAGAAAACAATGCACAGGCAGCAGTGAACAAAGGCTTGTCATTTATAGAAGAGGAGGTTCTGACATGAGCGGGCTCTATTTTCTTATGCCGACCCTGCTGACCATTTTTGTCTCGTTTCTGATCGTGAGGGCGGCAGCGATTGCCCTAATGATGACCGGAATGGACAGGAACAGGGCCGTGTTTCAGGCATTATCGTCCTTTTCAGGGACAGGGTTTACGACAAAAGAGGCTGAACGGGTCATTAACCATCCAAAGAGAAGAAAGATTATAACCTGGCTTATGATACTCGGCAATGCGGGAATAGTAACGGTTATTATTACCGCTACTTCTTCACTCGTAACCAGTGAAGGCTATGCGTTGCCCATTAATATTGTTCTTCTCATCGTGGGAATAATTGTCATTTATCGCATCGCGTCGCACCAGGGTTTCACGAGAAAATGGGAACGTTACATGGAAAAGAAGTTCATAAAACACCAGATATTTGAAGAAGACGCAGTAGAAGATCTCCTCCATCTCATTGAAGGGTATGGCCTTGTGAGAACAGTCATTAAGGAAGATTCTCGCCTGATCGGCTCTCCTCTGTCAGCATGCAGAGAGTGCGGAGAAAAAGTATCCGTACTGGGAATCGAGCGTGACAAGAAATGGATCCCAATCCCGCATGCGGAAGAAAAAATACTTGAGGGAGACAGAATTATTATATACGGTCAGCTGGAGGAATTAAAAAACCTGTTCAGGGAAGAATAACAGCATTCATGTACGAGCATTGCATAACGCGCGTTTTTTTATCTTTGCCAGAGAAAGGCAGAATCAATCAGCGCTGACGGGCGATTCAAAACCCTCAGGCTTAACTGCCATAACCGCACAGTCTACGCGAAACAGGATTTTTTCTGCGGTATTTCCCATGAGCAAGCCGGCGATGCCTGTACGCGATACCGTTCCCATGACTATCAGATCGATTCCCTTTTCATTCGCATATCTCGGGATTTCAATGCCGGGATCGCCTTTGATAAGGTGCGTCTGACTCTCCTTAATGGATACAGTATGTTTCTCTAATAATGCACCAAGCCACGACTTATGCATGTTTTGAGCATTCCCGGTAATCTTCTCCAGATCATTTCTCAGAAAATCTAAATATCTTTTGGGAACATCCCAGGCATGAAGAACGTGGAGTTCGCTTTTCTGTAGTATAGCGAGCGATGATGCCAGCTCAAGTATTTTTATGTTCAGTTTTCTGTTTTCTTCTTGTGAGGGATCAGGATCGACCGCCGCGAGAATCTGTTTAAAGTGTGTCTGTTCCCCTGGTTTCAACGCCCAGACCGGACAGGGGCATTTACGCATAAGGTGCATGGTGGTCGTGCCAAACAGCATATCCTTGAATTCACTTTTCCCTTCAGCAGTCACGATGAGAAGGTCATATTTGCCTCGAATAACTTCTTTGATGAGCTCGAGGAAAGGGGTCCCGACAAAGACGTTGGCTGATATATCCAATCCTTTATTCTTTAACGCACCGGTAAGATGCCGCAACTCAGTCAGCCTGTTCTCAAAAACCATATCCTTGAGATGCAGTGTCTTTTGGTAAACAGACATCATTTGAGAGTAATAGTTGAGCTCTTCACTGATGACATCAACGACGGTCAGTCGCGCATCATTCTTTCTCGCGATAAATTCGGCAAGCTCCAGTGAGGCCTGAATATCAGCCTTTTTCTTGCCGTATAAAAGAATATTCCTGAACCGTTTCATGCGCCGGTCCCCTCATAATTAAAGCAATTGAGAATCGTTCCTTTCGATATCATTTTGCTGATAATGAGATCTCGCTGAAAAGGGCTTCCCATAGACAAGTTTAACAGTATTTTTTATGAGATTCTACAGGTATTTTCGAACAGGAAGCATTCAAAGGTCGATTAGCCTGGTTCCACATTCCATAATGCGGTACCGTCCAGCCACACTC
>JBFGJU010000198.1:0-3976 GCA_041577035.1 Thermodesulfovibrionales bacterium
CCAGAGAACGGCGGAGATTGATAATCCCGGCTTTGGGATTCTTCAGTCGTAGTAGGTGAACGCTTCAGATTATAAACAACCGCGATCACTATTACCACCAACAGCACGGCTATGGTCCATTGTTTATATGACTGCTGACTCATATGGTCTTCATCGGTTTTCTGCAATTTCAAAGCACAACTGACGCTCTATACTATCAAATCAGACAAAAAAACGCACTAATAAATGGAGCGTATCCTGCCGGTATGCCTGTCAAAAATGATGATATCAATAATAGTGTCTTTTTTCTTAATGTGAGCTTTTATGAACCGCCCGCGCGGACGTACAACCTCAACAGCAAATCCTTTTGAGGAGTAATAATGCTGCAAGGCCTCCTTAGCCTGCTTTTGGGTGTGAAAGGCCTTGTTTTTCCCATAGTTGCTGAAGCGGGGACAGTAATCACCGTACGGGGTAACCGGCTTTTTTTCGTGGAATCCCTGCACATCGGATAACACTGCCATCTGTACTGCCGGTATGATAATCAGGCTGAGGATCAGATTCTTCTTCATATCGTACTCATTTTAATATCTTATTTTTACACAAGAAAATGAAGGTTTTATGAAGAAATGTCTGCATACAAAATTATGGGGGTATTTTTAACCGGAATTTTCCGGTGGGGATGAAAATACGCGTCAGGACAAGGAGATTGATGCATCAAAAAGAAAGAAGCTGTTACAGGGTGATTACGTCTGTTTTTAATCGGCAGCCGTGATTTTTCTGGACCACGCGACCGCCTTCTGAATGATATCTGATTCATCTGCTTTTGTGATTTTTCCTTTTTCGACAACAACAGTGCCATTCACAATCACGTCTGTAATATCAGCGGCGTGCATGGAATAGACGATATGGGAATAGATGTCATATAAAGGGATCAGATGGGGTTTTTTCAGGTCCGCGAGAACAATATCTGCTGCTTTTCCTTTTTCAAGACTTCCAGTAACATGTCCGAGCCCGAGTGCCTCTGCTCCCCAACGGGTTGCCATGAGCATCGTCTGCCTGGCATGCAGCACGGTAGGGTCTCCTGACTGTGCCTTATGGACTTTTGCCGCAGTTGACATTTCGCTCAAGATGTTAAGATCATTGTTGCTGGCAGCTCCGTCAGTTCCGAAGGTGACCCTGACACCGGCATCGAGCAGTTTCGGAACCGGTGCTATCCCGGAGGCGAGTTTGAGGTTGCTCTCAATGCAGTGAGCGACACCAACCTTTGCCTGTGAAAGCATCTCTATTTCATTATCGGTCGACCAGACACAATGGGCAGCAAGGACCCGTTCATCAAGGAAGCCGATGCTTTCCAGGAGAGCTATAGGGGTTTTCCCGTAACGGGTTTTTATCTCCTGCACCTCCCATTGGGTCTCTGCGAGATGAACATGGAGCGGAACGTCATGGTCTTCGGCAATCCGCTTTGCGCGCATCATGTTTTCAGGCGCGCAGGTATAGATAGCATGCGGGGCGATACTCGGAACGATGAGTTCATCATCCACCCATTCTTTTATGAATTTTTCAGCATTCGCAAAATATTCTTCAGACGTTTTTGCCGTGCTCGAAGGAAAGTCAAGTATGCCGACACCTATCACAGCCCTCATTCCCAGTTTTTTTGTGGCCGTGGCGACGGCGTCACCAAAAAAATACATATCATTATAGACGGTAATACCGGCCTTCAGCATCTCGAGACAGGCAAGTTCAACAGCATCACCCACAAACGTCGGGCTCAGCCACCTGCTCTCAGCAGGCCAGATATGATGTTCAAGCCAGTCTTTTAATGGGAGGTCGTCAGCAAGACCTCTGAACAGGACCATTGCGGCATGCGTGTGGGTATTAATAAGACCGGGAAACGCGACTTTCCCGGTCCCCCTGATTTCCTTTTCAGCAGAATGGGCGCCAGAGATTTCCCCGGCAGAGCCAATAGCAACAATCTTCTTATCCTTGACAGCTATGGCCCCGTCCTGTATTACGGACAGATCATTGTCCATTTTCAGGACAAAATCAGCTTTTACTATGAGGTCAACGTTCACTGCCCTGCTGACTCAACGAGTTTTTCAGCTATCTGGACAGCGTTCAGAGCGGCGCCTTTTCTGAGATTGTCAGAAACAATCCACATATTGATGCCGTTTTCAACAGAATCGTCTTCCCGAACCCTGCCAATATAGGTTTCGTCTTTATCAGCAACATCGATCGCAAGTGGATAAATGTTCTTCTCAGGAGCGTCATATACGATAATTCCCGGAGCGGTCGAAAGCACAGCCCTCACTTCATTAGCGGTAATTTTCTTTGCGGTTTCGATATTCAGGCTTTCTGAATGACACCTGAAGACCGGAACCCGCACCGTTGTAGCAGTGACCGCAACAGAATCATCCCCCAGAATCTTTTTTGTCTCGTTTACCATCTTCATTTCTTCCTTTGTATAGCCGTTTTCAAGAAATGAATCTATGTGCGGCAGACAATTAAAAGCGATCTGATGCGGATACACATTCTTTATTACCGGTCTGAAATTCAGAACATCCGCCGTCTGCTGCATAAGCTCGTCCATCGCTTTTTTCCCGGTGCCTGATACCGATTGGAACGTCGTTACCACAACGCGTTTTATCTGTGCGACATCATGTATCGGCTTTAATACGACAACCATCTGTATGGTCGAGCAATTGGGATTTGCGATGATTCCTTTATGCCAGGTCAAATCATGCCCGTTTACTTCAGGGACAACCAAAGGAACATCAGGGTCCATGCGCCACTGACTTGAATTATCAATTACAATACAGCTGGACGCAGCTGCAACCGGAGCCCAAATTTTTGATCTCTCACCTCCTGCGGAAAAGAGCGCTATGTCAATTCCCGCGAAACTGTTTTTATCAAGCGCTTCAACCGGGAGATCCGTATCCCTGAAACAGAGACTTTTACCCACAGAGCGTTCTGACGCAAAAAGCCGAAGTGATTCAACCGGAAACTGTCTCTGCTCGAGCGTGGCGATCATCTCATTTCCAACAGCACCGGTCGCACCGACAACCGCAACAATATATTGTTCTTTTTTCTTTAACATCTTTTTATCCTTTAGGATAAGCGTATAAACTTATTTTTTATATTTCAGTCGAGATCTTTGCTGTCAGGTCCCCGACTTCAGAAGTGCTCAGGCCCATTGTGCCTGCGGCAAGGCCCTTGATATGCTTGCCGGTTACTTCCATAACCGCAGTCTCAACGATCTTTGCAGCGGCATCTTCACCGAGGTGTTCGAGCATCATGCCACCAGCACAGATCGAAGCGAGGGGATTAATAACATTTTGCCCCTTATATTTCGGCGCTGAGCCTCCTATGGGCTCGAACATCGAAACACCTTCCGGGTTTATATTTCCGCCTGCTGCTATGCCCATGCCCCCCTGAATCATGGCCCCGAGGTCTGTAATGATATCGCCGAACATGTTGTCTGTGACAATAACATCAAACCATTCGGGATTTTTTACGAACCACATGGTTATGGCATCCACGTGCGCGTAGTCAGCATTGATTTCAGGATATTCTTCAGCCACTTCATGAAAGGTCCTCTCCCAGAGGTCAAACGCGAATGTCAGCACATTGGTTTTGCCGCAGAGCGTCAACTTGTTCGCCCTGTTTCTTTTTTTACAGTACTCAAACGCATACCGTATGCATCGCTCAACGCCTTTTCTTGTGTTTATGGATTCCTGCACAGCGATTTCATCAGGCGTACTCTTCTTGAAAAAACCTCCGGAGCCGACATAGAGCCCTTCAGTGTTTTCACGCACAACAACAAAATCAATGTGATCGGGTGTCTTATTCTTGAGCGGACAATCTATACCGGGATACAGTTTAACCGGCCTCAGGTTGATGTACTGGTCGAGTTCGAACCTCAGCTTGAGCAGAATGCCTTTTTCAAGAATGCCCGGTTTGACATCAGGATGACCGATTGCTCCGAGATACATTGCGTCAA
>JBFGJU010000199.1:0-3950 GCA_041577035.1 Thermodesulfovibrionales bacterium
CTGTGTTTCGATGATCGGCAGAGCGGTCAATGAACCGCCGCCGAGTTCATCAGAGAGCTTTGCCGCGCGTTCGAGGAGCCGTGAATGGAGATAGAAGACGTCACCGGGATAGGCCTCACGGCCGGGCGGACGCCTCAGGAGCAATGAAAGCTGCCGGTACGATGCAGCCTGTTTGCTCAGATCATCATATATGATCAATGCATGCTTTCCGTTATCTCTGAAATACTCCCCGATGGCACAGCCGGTATACGGGGCAATATACTGAAGCGGAGCAGGTTCACTCGCGGTTGCAGAGACTATGATTGTATGCTCGAGGGCTCCATGTTCCTCAAGCGTTTTCATAACCTGCGCTATGTTAGCCCGTTTCTGCCCAACAGCCACATAGATGCAGGTCACGTCTCCGCCTTTCTGGTTGATAATCGCATCTATTCCTACAGCGGTTTTCCCGGTCTGGCGGTCACCGATGATCAGTTCCCGTTGTCCCCTTCCAATCGGGATCATGGAATCTATGGCCTTTAGTCCTGTCTGGAGCGGTTCGCCAACCGGCTGCCTGTCAACAATGCCAGGGGCAACAACATCAACGATCCTGGTCTCGGTAGCGTTGATCGGCCCTTTGCCGTCAATAGGCTGACCAATAGCATTCACGACCCTTCCCCTCATGGCATCACCTGCTGGCACCGACATAATCCTGCCGGTACGTTTCACCACATCACCTTCATGGATGAATGTATCCGCACCGAACAGGACAGCGCCGACCGTGTCCTCTTCGAGGTTCAGGGCCATGCCCATAATACCGTTCGGGAACTCCAGAAGTTCCGATGACATACATTTGTCCAGACCGTAGACGCGGGCAATTCCATCGCCGACAGAAATGACAGAGCCGACTTCACTGACATCAACTTTTTTCTCAAAGTCGGTTATCTGTTTTCTTAACAGTTCACTTATCTCTCCAACATTAATCTCCATGTCTTCACCCCTTTATAAGCTCATCTTTTAACAGCCGCAGCTGTCCTTTGATACTGCTGTCATACATCGTGCTGCCGACCTTGACCAGGACACCCCCGAGCAGGGTTTCATCAAGCTGAAAATCGACTTCTACCTCTTTTTTTATCATTTGTCTGAGTGATGCCCTAAGCCTCTCTTCGTGTCCTTCGCTCAGTTTGACCGGCGACAGTACGGTCGCCTTCGCCTGTTTTTTCTTTTCCATATAAATGGTAGTGGCCGTCCGTATGATCTGAGAAAGACCGACGATAACCTTCGTGTCCGTCAGATGCACGATAAACTGAAGCATTTTGTCTGAAAGCTGCACCTTTGAAGCAACCTGCTCTAATGCATTTTTCCGTTCTGTCTGAGAAAAAGAAGGATTCACGAGCAGGTTCCTGAAATCCCCGTTCTTCGACATGAGTTGTTCAATTATCGTCAGTTCGGTTAATGCACCGGGAACCGCATCCAGGCCAACAATATTTATCAGTGTCTTTGCATATTTTTTTGCGTTCTTCACCTGTTTCAACGCTTTTCCTCTATCTTTCTCAGAGATTCTTCAAGCAGTTTGAGCTGCTCTTCTTTCGTGAGTTTTTCTTTCAGTTTTTTCTCTGCAAGCTCCATGGCTATGTCGACCGCCTCTGCCTTTATCTCTTCCTTTGCCGTCTTCACCTCATAGTCTATGTTCGTCTTTGCCTGCTCAAGTATCCTGGCCTTCAGTTTTTCTCCTTCGTCTTCGAGTTTCGCCTTTTCTTTTGCCCCGGATATACGTGCGGCATCAATGATCGCTTCGATTTCCCGGTCCTTTACCTTCAGTTTTTCTTCTACCTCCTCAAGGGCCTTCTGTGCCAGCTCTTTTGCCTCACGTGCCTCCTGGAGGGATTTTTCGATCAGTTCTGTCCTTTTTTTGAAATATCCCCTGATATCCATCTTCTTAAGCAGAATGTAGAGCAGGCCAATGAGGACAAGGAAATTAATAACCGGCCAGAAATATGCCTCAAAAACTGAATGATGTTCCCCTTCACCACCGGAACTGCTTGCGAAAGCAGCACCTACCGGAAGGAGTGCCCAGTAAAGAGTAAGGAGAAAAGATTTAAAAAACTGAAAATTACTCTGAAATACATTTCGCGTCTTGGATTCCAAACTTTGAACTTCGAACTCAGAACTTTGAACATTCTTCATGCTTCTACCAGTTTTCTGACTATTTCATCCGAGAAAGAGTCCACATCCGCCCGCATGCTCTCCCGTGCCCTGACTGCCTCGGTCTTCAGCTCTTCACGGGCCTTCTGCAACATGCCAGAGGCTGCTGATTCAGCCTCAGACAACACCTCTTTCTGCCGGTCAAGGCCTTCATTCCGCAGGCCTTCAAAGGCCTCTTTTGCCCGGGCCCGGGCTGCCGCGAGTTCTCTGTTCAGGGTCGCGATGTTTTCATCTTTTTTCTGTGTCATTTCCTGTGATGCCTGAAGAGAGCCTTTTACCGTATCTTCGCGCTCCCTGAAAGTCTTCATAAGAGGCTTGAAGAGGATAATATTAAGGATAAAAATCAAAGCGAGGAACTGAACAGCGAGTATTACCATCCATCTGAATTCAAGTTCAAGCATTCTTTCCCCTCAAAAAAAAATTACAAAAAGCGCCTAACAATATCACATGCAGAAAATGTTTGTCAAGGAAATTATTATTTAAAAATAGGAAGTTATCTAAAGTTTTGCCTATAGATCAATAAGTTTTCCTTATTGAAGTTGAATATTCAGACTTATGGATAGTACACAAACGAATAGAGAAGACGGGAAACATCCCTGACCAGAAAAGCATTATTGCTGATGCAGCTCATTCGTGTTCCTCTGTCTAAAGCCCCGAGCAGATGTTCCCGGCAGACCTTATTCATAACCATAACTATAGCTAAAACAGCATATGTCAATTTTTTGAACTTTCGATGCATTATGTCCTGTTTTGACAGTATTAACAGGGAAATGCTTAAAACATTCTTCAGCCGGAGCCTTCAAGTTATTGATTTATAAAGCATAATTTCGCTTAATGCAAGGGATATCCTTGGCACAGGATTTGCTCCTTCCTAAATTAAGAGAAAGGAGATGTCCGGATGCAGCGCGGCAAGCCGTTAGGTGAACGACTGATTGAAGCAGGACTCATAACACCGGAGCAGAGGGATATTGCCCTGAAGGAACAGAAAAAGACCGGCGAGCTCATCGGTGCTATTCTGTACAGTCTCGGCTTCATATCACAGAAGGACCTCCAGACCGTGCTTTCAGTGACTCGCAGCGGAAATGCCGGAAAGCAGGTAGAACATGATCTTGTTCTGCCCGCTGAAATTGAGGAGATTGTCAGGCAAAGCACGGCTACCTTACGCAAGGCTGGTGAAACCCCGGACAAGGTTTCTGATATCTCACTTGCACCTGTTGTGAGGCTTATTGAAAAAGTACTGATCATTGGCATTCAGAAAGGGGCAACTGACATTCACATTGGCCCCGACGTAAAAGGTACCCGAGTCCGGTACCGGATAGACGGATTATTACAACACGGCATGTACCTTCCGCGGGATATGCTTCCTGCCCTGGTCTCGAGAATCAAGATTATGGGTTCCATGAATATTGCTGAAAGCAGAATTCCCCAGGACGGGTCAGCAGAGTTTTCCTGGCAGGACAAAAAACTCGATCTGAGAATCTCTTCTTTTCCTGTTTACGGCGGTGAAAATATCGTCCTGAGATTACTGGATAAGTCACAGCTCATCCTGGGACTTGAGAACCTGGGATTCTTGAAAGAGGATATTGAGTTCGTGAACGAGTCACTTGCCATGCCGTTTGGTATGATACTGGTAACCGGTCCGACCGGTTCCGGAAAAACAACGACTCTCTACTCTGCTCTTTCGATCATAAACAGCGTCTATAAGAATATCTTTACGATCGAGGATCCGATTGAGTATCAGCTGCCCCTCGTGAGACAGTCCCAGGTGA
>JBFGJU010000200.1:0-3943 GCA_041577035.1 Thermodesulfovibrionales bacterium
ACAGTATATAATTGAAACCGAATGGAGAAATCCTTAATTCGTCCGATCTCAACAGGTAGAAAATCAAAGAAAAGCGTTCTGTCAGCCTCAGTCGAAAGCGAAAGGAGCTTGCCTTTTGTGTTCGGATCAAGCGTAGCGTGCAGGTACTGGAGATTCGTTGTTTTGCCGCTGAGACCCGGCCCATAATAAACGATCTTCAGAGTAATCTCTTTCGTTGCGTAATTAAAGAGAGCCATTTTAGATTATTGCATATACTCCATTTCTGGTCTGATATTTTACCCGATACATAGCTTCGTCAGCCAGTCTCAGCAGCTCTTCTTTTGTTTGAGCACTCTGCGGAAATGACGCAATTCCGAAACTGGCCGTTAATCGTAATGTATAACCTTCCTTTCTGAGGAAGACATTGTTTTCAATTGATTTTCTTAATCTCTCGGCTATCTGCAAGGCTGATTCAGGAGCGGTTTGGGGAAGTACGATAACGAACTCATCACCACCATAGCGGGCAACAATATCAATGGTTCGCAGGCCAGCAATGAGAAGCTGACCTACTTCAACCAGTATTTTGCTACCGATAAGGTGTCCATAATTATCATTAATTGTCTTAAAATAATCGATATCCATAAATATAACGGAGAGAGAATGGCTATATCTTTTTGACCTGCTGATTTCTACTTCCAATGTTCTGTTGAGATATCTTGTATTAAACAGATTAGTTAAATCATCTGTAACTGACAGTTCAGCCATCTTTTGATATAACAATGAGCTTTCTATCGCAATGGCAGCTTGATCTACGAGCCGCATCATGAGATCAAGATCTTCTTTATTGAAAGGGTCTCCAGATGTCTTATTCACCAGTTCAAGCACACCGACACGTGTCCCTTTGCTTTTAATGGGTATGCACCTAATAGATTTGGCCTCATCAGAACTTGATTGAAAGCGGGGATCAACCGTGACATCAGGAACGATAACAGGGATGCCCTCCTGCGCCACCCATCCGGCAATACCTTCTCCCACCTTTAAGCGGGATTTCTTTATCTTTTGGGCCTTCCGCGCAGCTGTTTTTTCAAAATACAGTTCACCGGTATCCTCATCTATGAGCATTATAGACCATGTTTCAGCTTTTATAAACGCCTTGGCCCGTCTCATAATGGTGGTTAATATTTCATTCGGTTCAAGGGCCGACGTTAGCGTCTTACTGATCTCTTCGAAAAAAGTGAGTTCATTTCTCGCATGGGAGAGTTTCCTCTTCAGGGAAGCATTTTCATCACGTATTGTACGTCCCTTTAATGCTTTGTCAATAAAGAATGTCAGTTCCTTTGGATGAGGCTCAACGATTGGGTAAACAATGTCTGATTTTAGCCACCGGGCAAACCCCCTGAACGAGCGGTCATGTGAAATAACTACTTTTGGTATATTTCTGAATTTCTTCGAAAACTCTTTAAATGTCTGCTCTAAAATCTGGTTCTTATCGATAATAATGACATCGGGCTTGTCTTCTGAGCGAAACATGAGGTCATTAATACTTTTGAATATAATGAATGAATATTCTTTTGATGAAAGTAAATCTTTCTGCTCCTTTGTTACCATACTGATGCCTATGAAAAAGATTTTAAACATGTGCACCGCAACACTTTTTGTATTTTCGACCGCTACCGCACGGACAGGGTTCATTCCTGCCAATCTTCTTCCCTTTGGTAGCCGTACGAACTGGTTGGACTCCCTCACCTCTGTTATAATTGAGACTGGCCTTTCTTGTTTTACTTATTATAGAGGCCTCCTGTTTCGTCTGAACCTGAATCCTGAACAGTCTCGTTATTATCTCAGTTGAAATCCTTGACGACATATCAGCGAACATTTCAAAAGCTTCTTTCTTGTATTCAACAAGGGGATCCCGCTGTCCATAACCCCTCAGGCCGATACCCTCCTTCAGATGATCCATAGCAAGAAGGTGATCCTTCCACTGAGCGTCAACCACCTGAAGCACGATCATTTTTTCCAGGTAGCGCATCATGTCAGATCCTATTTCAGCCTCTTTCTGTTCATAGAATGTTCTAAATTCAGCGGACAGGGTTTCTCTCAGTTCATGTATATCTTCGGGTATGGTTTTCAGCGAAAACGAAGAAAACGAGTATACTGCATCTCCAAGACCCTTGGTATCCCATTCCTGGAAATCAGTTTCATAGGGACAATAGATGGAAAGCATATCTTCGATTATCTCATCGACCATTGAAAATACTTTTCCTCTAAGGTTTTCATTCCTCAGAATATCCTTTCTGAAAGCATATATTTCAGTTCTCTGTTTGTTCATAACATCATCATATTCGAGCAGGTGCTTTCTTATTTCATAATTATGGGATTCCACCTTTTTCTGGGCGTTTTCGATAGCTCTGCTAACCATTTTATTTTCTATCGGAACTGTTTCATCCATTCCAAGCTTTCCCATCATCCCTGAAATTCTCTCAGAGCCAAATATTCTCATGAGATCGTCTTCGAGTGAAAGGTAAAATCTCGATGCTCCGGGATCACCCTGTCTGCCCGAACGTCCCCGCAACTGATTGTCAATCCTTCGTGCTTCATGTCGTTCTGTTCCCAGAATAAACAGACCTCCTGATGCGATTACTTTTTCCCTGTCTGCAGAACATTTCTGTTGAGCGTCTTCAAATGCTCGACTCCATTCATCTTCAGTATGCTCAGGGTTATTCCCAAGCATTTCTCTAGCCAGTCCTTCAGGATTTCCACCCAAAATAATATCTGTTCCTCTTCCAGCCATATTCGTCGCTATGGTGACATTGCTACTCCTTCCGGCCTGGGCTATGATTTCAGCTTCTTTCTCGTGATATTTGGCATTCAGCACTGAATGTTTTATGCCCTTTTTTTTCAATAAACTGCTGAGCAACTCTGATTTCTCGATCGAAATGGTACCGACGAGTATTGGCTGTCCTCTTTTATGGAGATCGTCAATGTCCCGCACCACTGCACTGAATTTGCCTTTTTCAGCTTTATATATTACGTCAGGATAGTCTGCCCGTATCATGGATTCATTTGTCGGTATGACCAGAACATCGAGGTTATATATTTTTGCAAATTCTTCAGATTCCGTTTCAGCGGTTCCCGTCATTCCGGCGAGTTTCTGGTACATCCTGAAATAATTCTGAAATGTTATGGTTGCAAGGGTCTGATTCTCACTTGCGATCTTAACATTTTCCTTCGCTTCTATCGCCTGATGCAATCCATCGGACCACCTTCGACCGGGCATTAAGCGTCCGGTAAACTCATCCACAATGATGACTTCGCGATCTTTAACAACATAATCAACATCTTTCTTAAACAACGCATGTGCTTTTAGGGCTTGCAGAATATGATGAACCAGTTCGATATTCGATGGATCATATAAATTGCCCGCACCGAGCAAAGATTCCGCCTTACTGTTTCCTTCCTCAGTTAATATGGCAGTCTTGGCTTTTTCATCAATAGTAAAATCAACATCTTTTTTTAATTTTGGAATAATTTTTTCTATTTTGTAATACTTATCGGTGGATTCCTCTGAAGGTCCCGATATGATTAATGGAGTACGTGCCTCATCAATAAGAATACTGTCGACCTCATCTACAATTGCGTAGTTGAGTTTTCTCTGGACAAATTCAGCCGAATCATATTTCATATTGTCACGCAGATAATCAAATCCAAACTCGTTATTTGTTCCATACGCAATATCTGCATTATAAGCGACCTGGCGTTCTTCGTCCGAAAGACCATGGATAATTACTCCTACGGTCATACCGAGAAACTGATAAATCGTGCCCATCCATCGTGCATCCCTCTGAGCAAGATAATCATTAACCGTAATGACATGAACTCCTTTTCCATCCAGGGCATTCAAATAGACCGGGAGTGTGGCAACAAGCGTCTTACCCTCACCTGTTTTCATCTCTGATATCTTGCC
>JBFGJU010000201.1:0-3879 GCA_041577035.1 Thermodesulfovibrionales bacterium
AAACTTCAACCAGCACCTTCTTGAATCCCGGTCTGCCGGACCGGTCCTCAGGGGGAAAATAGGTGCCGCCAAAAAAAGGTTTCTTATCAGGCGTCAGGAATATGCTGAGCGGCCAGCCGCCTCCAGACCCCATGGCAGCTACCGCCCGCTGGTACCGCCTGTCTATATCAGGCCGTTCATCACGATCAAGCTTTATGCTAACAAAACGTTCATTAAGGATCTCTGCGATCTCTTCATTTTCAAAGCACTCTTTTGCCATAACATGGCACCAGTGGCACCAGACTGCACCGGTACTGAGGAATACCGGCTTGTCCTCTCTTTTCGCCTTTGCAAATGCATCTTCATTCCAGGGATACCAGTCAACGGTCTGTGAGGCCGCATGCCTGAGATACGCGGATTTCTCTTTCGAAAGCCTATTCATGAACAATTCCTCCTGGGATGAGGGTCGGCAAAACCACGCTTACGGATTTTTCAGCTTCTTCATGGTTTCCCGCATAAAGGCCGGAAGGTCAGATGGCTGACGGGACGTTATAAGATTGCCGTCAACAACAACTTCTTTATCCTCATATATCGCGCCTGCGTCCTTCATCTCCGGGACAACCGATGTATAGCACGTTGCATGCCGCCCTTTGAGAAGCCCGGCCGTTATGAGCGTCTGCGCCCCATGGCAGATTGCCGCGACAGGCTTAACGGTCTGAAAAAAATGTTTTGCGATTTCAAGAGCCTTCTGCTCTTTTCTGATCACTGCCGGCGCCTTTCCACCGGGCAGTATGAGCAGGTCGTAATCTTCCGGGCGCACGTCTGCAAGCGATTTAGTTGCTTCAATCGTATAGCCGTGTTTCCCCTTAAATGTCCCTTTCCGCACGGATGCTATATCTACCGCTATTCCTGCCTCCTTTAACCGGTAATACGGCACAAGGAGTTCTGAATCCTCAAAATTGTCTGCGCTAATGATCAAAGCCGTCACAGAATCTCACGCTCCTTCATGTATTTATTTTTTTTGAGCGGTGCTTATCCCGAGCACCTTATAGAGCGGTCAAAGACCTGCGATCCCGGTGAAAAGTGCAATGCCTGCCAATGCAAATGACACGATCTTGAGACCGGTACTGATGGGTGCCAAAAGACCGCCCAAGATGAAGACTACGCCTAAAACAATCCGTATATTTTTATCGATACTACCAACATTCCTGGTCATACCATGCCTCCCTATTATCCGTCATTGTCCTGATACCACATAAATGTTAAAGAAAGTCTGCGCCGCCTATTTCCCCAGCTCAAAATTATGAACGAATTGCCCGATCTGCACTCCCAGATAAACGCATTTTATGTCGTTCATGCAGTCATCAGCATCTTTTTTTTCAATATGGGTCATCAACTCATGAGCTCCCTTTTGAAGCGTCACGACGTATGCATTTTTTGCCTGACTGAAATCAAGAACGACCGCAATTCCGTGCTGAATGATCTGTGGATACATTTCATAAATCTTTGCTTTTAAATCATCATTCGTATAAGCCATATCATTTCCCCTATGTCAGATGAACTCTTTCAATTACACAACTCCTCCTTCACCGTGCAGATAACCGATAACCTGTGGTGACGGCTTTGGGAGCCCGGCTATTTTCCAGGCCTTGAGAGGGTCGATAAAACGGTGCTGCATGCATTCTTTTTCCTGATGCACATTTCTGCAAACTCCGCTGAGAACAGGAAAATGATTAAACTGTTTATAATAGTTACGCAGGAATTTTATTATTTCCATCCGGTCTTCAGTCAGTTCTTCAACCGCTTCCCTTTCAGCCAGAACACAGGCCACTTCTTCGTTCCAGTCATCGAGTCTCACAAGGTACCCTTCATCGTCAAGCTCAACCGTTCCTTTTGCATATTTAACGACCGGCATATCATGCCCCCTTTTTCGTGTGTTTCAGTCTCGATTCAATCACAGCCCAGTCAATATTCTGAAAAAACGCGCCGATATAATCGGCCCTTTTGAGGCCGTAATCAAGCATAAAGGCGTGTTCAAAAACATCCATAATCAGGACAGGATTGCATCCGGCCGGATGAGCCAGATCATGTTCATTGATCCAGACATTGTAGAGCTTGCCGTTTACATTATCCTCATAAAGGATAACCCATCCAATTCCCCTCATCATGCCGGTTGCCTTGAAGTCTGTCTCCCACGCTTCATAGCTCCCGAAATCGCAAGATATCTGCTTTCCCAGTGTTCCATAATGATCGAGGGCGCCTTTTCCACCAAGATTCTCAAAATAATATTCATGCAGCCGCATCCCGTTGAACTCCCATCCAAACCGCCTTTTGAGTTCTGCGAATTCAGGAGTTCCCGCTTTTTTATCTTTCAGCATGTGTTCAAGTATTTCAATTACCTTGTTGGTATTCGTGACATACCCCTGATACAGGGTAAAATGGTTTTTCAGCAATGGTTCAGAAAATCCCTCAATCCCGATCAGCTTACTGTAATCTTTTGCTTGATATGGCATATGTTCCTCCTCTTCCAAGATATCGTCTGTTCCACATATTCGATGAATATAAAATATGTGGCTAGCCTAAGATCTGCTTCACCGCTGCAAGTGCTTTGTCATAGTCAGGCTGATCCGTTAATTCAGAAACAATTTCTTTATACCGTATCTTTTCCTCTGTGTCGATTACAAAAATAGCCCTCGCAAGCAACCGAAAGTCCTTAACAAGAACACCGTAGGCAGTGCCGAACGACGCATCCCGGTGATCAGAAAAAGCCTTGACCTTATCTATTCCAGCAGTGGTACAGAACCGTGCAATAGCGAATGGAAGGTCCATGCTGATATTCAGCACAATGACTGTATCAGGAAGCGTTGCCGCGTCCTGATTGAATCTTCTCGCCTGCATATCGCACACTGGAGTGTCAAGTGATGGGGTGACACTGATGATCTTTATCTTTCCGGAAAAATCCCTGAGTCCGGTCTCTTTTAAATCTCTGTCAAGCACTACAAAGTCCGGAGCAGTGTCTCCGACATTCAACGCCGGGCCGATGAGCGTGAGCGGAGTGCCTTTCATTGTTACGATGCCGTTACGTTCCATACATCCCCCTGAAATCGCAGGATTTACATCTGCTTCATGACTTTATTTCGAAATGCTCCCGCTGAATATATAGTCGTTGTCTTTCCTGACCGCGTGGCAGTCAATACATGCCTTCACCTTTCCGGACACCTGCGCGCGTCCGTCCGGGCCATACTTAGCCCAGAACCAGTCACCAGCTTCGGGATTATATCCCTCTATTTTATACATCACCGTGAGAGCAACAAACTTCTTGTCTGCCGTGTAGTTTTCCTTCGCAATAATGGCACCATCTGTCATAGGCTCTTTGTTTTTCGCCGAATAATGTGCAGAATAATTTACAAACGTAGTCAGCAATGAGCCGTGAGGATCTCTCCCCTGAAAAAGCCGGCCTTTACCGGGCCAGAGATCCCAGGTCGTGTAGGGATTGTACCTGACAATATAATCACCCAGTTTTTGAGCATCTGCCCCGGGCAAAGGAATCTGTGACTCCGACGGAATTATCTCATGAATAGCATAAACAAATGAAAACATTAGTAATAATAATCCCATCGAAATCAAGCCTGCTGTGAGTCTTCTCATCTCAATACCCCCTTAACGCATTATTTAAAAAAAGCTTTTCTGAGACGACCGTATGTATCGGGCGTGATCAGTTCTGTTCATTAATGAAGCGTCTTTTCCTGCCCGATGGCTTCCTGACATCTTCTGTCAATCATATCGTTTTTCAGGATATCCTGTACCAGATTAAAGAGCTTCACTTCATCATAGAGGCTCATGTCGGCCAGTTCAGCGCATATACTGACCCCGTCACTATCAAAGAATTTCTCGCTTGTT
>JBFGJU010000202.1:0-3868 GCA_041577035.1 Thermodesulfovibrionales bacterium
ACCATTGTTCCGTTGATTTTGCGTATCGTAGTTCTGTGCCCACGCTTCAATAGTGTTTAGTTTAATAACCGTAATTGTTGGGAGAACGTAGCCAGCTGTCCTGATGGCTCCTTTTAGAAATTTCCGTCGTGACATTTCATTCTTATTCTTTTTTTCTGACATAGTGTCTCCCATTGTTCGCAAAATGTTATAGCACTTTATGATGCTACCATGACATCTGACGTCTTCACCGATGCATAATGTTTACGTTCTGTATGCTTATATTGTTCAGTGTTTTTCTTCCTGTCTTTCACGAGATCAGAAAGAATGCTGGAGGCAGATGAAAGATTACTCGACCTCAGCATATATGAATTACACTGGCCAATAAATTTCTTGAGGAGTCCCAGACCTTTCATACCAAAATCTCCCAGATTAATTACACTGGCAGACAGGAGTGAAAGTGACTGGGTTTCTCCAAGGGGTGTCAACTCCATATGGTAATTCGGTCCATGGTTTGGAAAAACGAGACAAAAGGGTGATTCGACCGATGACCAGTCACACATCATATGAGCAGGATTCAGCCGCACCTTTCCGGCGTCATCTCTTAATGACATCGTGTCATTCCCGCTGTTCAGTTCCGGGAAGAGCGTTAAGGTATCATGATGAACATGGAAATTTCTGGGAAAGAATATAAGCCGAAAAGATGATGGATCGATAAAAACAATTTCATCAGATAGGCATTTCCAACCGTGTGGCAGGAGGCTCAGTGAAAGTGATGACTTGCCAGCCCCCGAAGGACCGACAATCAGGAAATACCGCTCATCTTTCATCATCCCTGCAGCATGAAGCTGCAGCAAATGCTTATGATTCTGAAGGATCTTCTTCGTTATGGTCCATTCAAGATGATTAAATGCAGCATTGAGCGTTTCTGCCTGGAATATTCTATGCCCGTTCTCGTATATAAAGTAACGAGGAAATACGAACTGCCGGGAAGAGCGGTGCAGATGCCATTCTGTCGAACACTCCGTGTTCCGCGAATGAAGACAGGAGAAAAGGCGATCGAGGAGAACTCTGGCGGACTGACAGTTTGTCGATAGGGAAAATCTAAGATTATGGATTTCGTAAAAACGTTTTATCATGAGTTATACCTTCATTGGGTTCTCAAAAAAGACCAGTCCGTGTTCGTAGAAACTGGTGATTGTCTGAGAAACATCTTCAGTTATTTCATTCAGCGGCTGCCTGCTCGTTTCACCAAGGATCTTCGCGATGCCATTGATACTATGTTTACCATCGCAATGAGACCATACAAGGGAAGCAGTAACATTCAATGCATAGGCAATAGACATGTCCGGATCAAGCAGCATGCACCCGTCTGACAGATCTTTCTGCTGAATATCTTTTCTTCTTTTTGGGAGAGTATTCTTTTTTGTGCGCATGCCCCTTTTCATTTAAAACCCCCTGCACTTTCGTTAATACAAAACCAGAGTTCCTCTGAATCTGATTTATATGATTGAATATGCAATATAGTTGCCAGAATTGCGTTTGTACGCAAATCGAGCAATAATAGTCTGTTACAGTTGAATAGATGCCTATTATTGTATAATTCTCAGGATAGGCTGTTGCCATAGGATACAGCAATAGTGTGTACAGTATCACCTGGATACAGATATCTATACAGCGGTACAGATCATACTGTATCAATTATGAAGCATTAAGAGAATATTTTAACTCAATGAAGTGTCGTACAATTCGTCCATTCTGATAGCCTTATATCCTTTGAGAACGCGCAACTCTGTCAGGACTCACGGGGGCGCAGAAAGAAAACAGAAAATTACGTAGAATAAAATATATGAGGAGGTGTGACAATGGCATTAGACAGAATCGCGTTCGTAACCGGTGCGAACAAAGGCTTGGGCCTTGAAACGAGTCGACAACTGGCTGAACAGGGTTTCAAGGTCGTAATGGGTGCCCGCGATGAGGCACGAGGCAAAATGGCTGTGGATAATATGCGGAAAGAAGGGCTTGATATGGAATACCTGCAGCTCGACATTACCAATACCGAACACATTAAGCATGTTGCATCACAGATTGAAAAACAATTCGGCAAACTCGATATTCTGGTCAATAACGCCGGCATGGTGCATCCAGATGAACCATTGTTTGCAAACAGCGTTGAAACCATTTCGCCCCATGCACTCCGTGCAACCTTTGACGTGAACTTCTTTGGGCTTGTTGAACTGACCCAGGCATTACTGCCGCTCATTAAGAAAAGCCCTGCCGGCCGCATTGTGAATATGTCCAGCATTCTTGGCTCTCTCACGATAAACAGTGACGTTCGTTCAGACTTCAGCGCGGTGAAGCCATTTGCCTATAATGCTTCCAAAACAGCAGTGAATCAGTTTACCGTGCACCTGGCTGCGGCACTAAAGGATACTCCAGTCAAAGTTAACTCAGCTCATCCGGGCTGGGTCAGGACCGACATGGGGGGTGATCAGGCACCAATGGATGTCACAGAAGGTGCAAAGACTGCGGTCCGCCTTGCAACACTTAATCCCAACGGACCGACGGGCAGGTTTTTCCACTTTCAGGAAGAGCTACCCTGGTAGGGGAAAAGCAACAAGTATGATCAGAGTTTTTTTTCATATTCGATCATTTTGAAATGGGGGTTCGGCCTGATCCATTCTACGTTTCGACGTATTTCTCTGAAGCCACAGGTACGATACAACCTCTGGGCAGGAATATAGAACGGGTGATCTCCGGTCGAAACCGTAGCTTTAGTACACCCACGAATTCTCAGCTGTGCGCAGATTTCCTCAATCTGTTTTTTCCCATACCCTTTTCCTCTAAATAGTGGCAGAACACAATTATGGCCGATAATTCCAAGGGCAGGGCATTTCCGGGGATCAAATGAACCCATGCCAATAACCGTCTTTCCAAGTAAAGAGACAAAGGCGCATGTTCCGGTTGAATCGGGATTTTGAAAAACATCATGGTCATATTTCGCCCAGAACTGTTCTTCTCTTTTCCAGAAAAGAGGGTCCATCGATATCATTTCAGCATAGCTCTCTTTAAGAAGCCTTAATATTATGCCTGGACCATATGTTAGAGGAGATGCAAAAGTAATCATGCTGCTATCTGCTGATCATAAGGAAAATGATACGCTTGCTCTGTCTGAAACAGTCTATCATCTGCCCTTATTGTTACATTACTCTCCTGATAATTCAAATAATGGGAATATTACTTCTCATGATATGAAGCATATAAAAAATTGTTGTTGACACATTTTGTCAGAGAGCACTCCCTGGAAGCACTTAACTACGTAAAACTGAAGACTGGACAGATAAAATTATCTATTGGACAATTATAATAATCTATTTCGCAAGATCTGCGAAGCATTATCCTACTGCCAGTGGTATATTAATTCAGAAATCCAATTCTTTCGGGAAGGAGGTGAAAGTATGAAAATAATCATGATAGTTTTATTCTTATGTGCATTGCTGATAATGCCTCACTACCAAACTTATGCTGATGTTATCGAGAAGTATGCGTGTGTGAAGAAGAACAATGGTCAGTTCCGCCTTGTTGATGACCCTTCAGATTGTAACCCTTCAGAAAAAAATGAATACTCAATTGAATTAGAGGTCAAAGAAGATGGCGATCTTGAAACAGAGATGTGCTGGACGAATATGAATGATGCTGGTTGTACCCTCCAACTTAGTGTCATGAGCGCGGGCAGACTGGTTTCGTTCTTCGGCAGTGAAGTGTGTGATAGCGGAGAGGAAAAACATATATACGGTAGTGGATCCGTAGATGACACTGAGAAACTAAATATAGGACTTACCTTTACCACGGATGGATCCCATGAGGGCATGGTATTTGTCATGGATCT
>JBFGJU010000203.1:0-3850 GCA_041577035.1 Thermodesulfovibrionales bacterium
GCCAGACATAAGAACTATGAAGTATTCCTCACCAGAGACAGGGACGTATTCATTCCTCTGGAACAGCGGACTGCTATAGCAAATAGCAAGAATGCCGACCTTTTCGTGTCGATTCATGCCAATGCGAGCCCGAGACGATCTCTCAGGGGTATTGAAACGTATTTTCTGAACTGGACTGATGAAGAAGAGGCTTTAAAAGTTGCAGCACGGGAAAATGCGATTTCCATGAAACAGATGAGAAAAATAGGCAAGAAAATGAATGTCCTGGACATCATGCTGAATGACCTGTCACGGGCATACAAAAGAGACGAATCAAACAAACTGGCTCATTTTGTGCAGGATGCTATGGTAAATAAACTGAATCAACAGTACCGGCACTCAATCGTGGATTTGGGAGTTAAGCGAGGATACTTTTTTGTGCTCGTGGGAGCTGATATGCCTTCCGTGCTGGTAGAGGTGTCATTTATAACGAACCTTCTTGAAGCGAAGCTGCTGAGGAAGGATTCATATCGGGAACGTCTTGCCTATTCAATCGCCTCCGGGATAAATCAGTATATGTCAGTTATACCACAGAGACAGACCGTCGCTGAAGCAGGAAAATCGCTTGCCCCCTGAAGTAAGCATTATCCTATACATTGTATTCGTTGTTTCGCTCTTTTTTATCTCGCATGTGACACCTTACCTGGTCTTACTTGTGGTGATGATCTTTCTTCTCATGACCGTACCGCTCGGACAGCTGAAAGCGGGATTGCTTCCGATAAGTCTGTTTCTTCTCTTCACCTTTATCAGCAATGTGATCAATCAGCACGGAAGAATCCTTTTTGCGGCGGGCCCGTTTATGATCACTGATGAAGGCCTGAACATTGCCATGGTAAGGACGGTAAGGCTCTTCCTGATGATCGCGGGGGTGAAGCTGATGATGGCCCGTATGAAGACAGAGGATATTGTTCATGCGGTCGGCCGCCTCTTGAGCCCCCTGGAAAAATTAGGATTGCCCATCAGGGATTTCTTTGAAACTATGGGGCTGACCATCAAATGTTTTCCGGTGTTAAGGAAGATGGCATCTGAAACGTACCGTGTAAAAATGCGGACAGAAACAGCACACGGATTCTGGAATAAAACAAAATTGGTATCACTGTTTCTTCTTCCCATGGTCATAAAAAGTATTCAATCTCCTGAGACATTTTTCAGGGAATCTGATCCCCGTGAAAAAGAAAGCTGATATTCTCATAAGAGGCGGTTTGATATACGACGGGAGTATATCAGAGCCGTATATATCGGACATTGAAATATCCGGTGACCGTATTTCTGCCATTGGGCCGACAGACGGTCAGGAAGCAGCATGTATTATTGATGCCCGTGAAATGGTTGTTGCACCGGGCTTTATTGATACCCATGCCCACTCGGATTTCACCATCATTGCTGATCCGAGGGCAGAGAGTAAAATGTACCAGGGCATAACAACCGAAATAAACGGAAACTGCGGATTATCCGCAGCACCGCTGTACGGATCAGTAATTGAAAAACGATCGGAAGATCTTAAGGAACTCGGCATCCGGGAAAGATGGAAGACTCTGAAGGAATATTTTGCAATCGTTCAGCAGAGCGGGATTTCGATTAATATGGCAACACTTGTCGGACACGGTAATATACGGGGCGCGGTTCTTGGCTATAGTGACCGGACTGCTACCCGGAAAAACCTGGACGAAATGAATGTGTTAATCGAGGCTGCACTCGAGGAGGGCGCCATAGGCCTTTCAACCGGCCTGATCTACCCGCCCGGTGTTTATGCAAACACTGAAGAGTTATTAACACTTGTAAAAAAAATATCCAAGAGATCTTCTGTTTTTACCAGCCACATGAGAAGCGAGGGTGACAAGGTTGTTGAATCCGTTGAGGAGATGATCATGATTGCAGAGGCCGGCATAAGGGTTCATATTTCTCACCTCAAGACAGCCGGTAAACAGAACTGGGCCAAGGCTGACCATATAATTTCCCTCTTGAACCGCTGTGTAAAAAGAGGCATGAACGTAACCTGTGACCGTTATCCCTATACGGCTTCGAGTACGGATCTGGATTCCCTCTTGCCTGCGTGGGTATTTGAGGGAGGGAATACGGCAGAGATGAAACGGCTCAGAGATGACAAACTGCGGAAGAGAATTGAAAATGAGATGTTGGTGTGTGTTGAAGATAACACGTTTTGGGATCAGGTAATAATCTCTTCTGTTGTAACTGAAAAGAACAGGTGGATGGAAGGCGGGAGGATAGCGGATATCAGCAGAAAGCTGCGCATGCAGCCACTCGATGTTTTTTTCAAGATACTCGTGGAGGAAAATCTTCGGGCAGGAGCGATCTTCTCTCACATGAGTGAAGAAAATTTAAGAAAATTTCTTTCCCTTCCGTTCTGCATGATCGGCTCTGACAGTTCGGCGCGCTGTTTTGATGGTCCGACAAAGCAGGGGAAGCCCCATCCAAGAGGGTTTGGAACATTTCCGCGGGTCTTTGGCGCATATGTGCGAGATGAACACATTATACCTGTGGCACATGCAATTCATAAAACTACCCTGCTTCCGGCAAGGACCTTCGGTCTTTCCGGACGTGGACACATCAAGAAAGGAATGTATGCAGATATCGTGGTTTTTGACCCCCAGAAGATCAGGGACACAGCGACCTATGAACATCCATTCCAGAAACCTGAGGGCATAAACCATGTTCTGGTTAACGGTGTGCCAGCTGTTTTTGAAGGTGAATCCACCGGCAGATATGCGGGAAGGATCCTGAGATAATCCAGATGCGATAAAAATCGCTGCCAGAACAAATTCATGATGATAATTAGGGATGATTTTCTGTCAATTTTCTGATATATTCTTTCATATGATCGATAGGACTGGAGCATTATTCTGTGAGCAACAGCGGTTTATCAGCAGGAAACTGGGGCTTATCGTATTCCTGACAGCACTGGCCTTATTGCTCCTGAGCATACTGAACGAATATATAAGCGGTGTTGATATGATCGGCCCCATTATACTCGTTCTGATTGCATATCTTTTTTATAAACTCGAGTTGACCGTTATCGTAAGAAATGCTGAACTGCTGATCTATTTTCCGCCGTTCGTAAAAAGAAAACTGCCTTTTTCAGAAATAAGCCATTGCGAGGCGCGGGAATATAAACCCATGCGGGAGTTCGGTGGATGGGGTATTCGGTATAGCTGGAAAGGTAAGGGCAGGGCATATAATGTTAAAGGGAACAAGGGCGTTCAGCTGAGGCTGCATAATGGGGAGTTCGTGCTTATTGGATCACAAAAGGCAGAACTATTGGCAGAGGCCATCAGGGGACGAATGATGAATTACGCGTGAGTACAGAGCTTGAAAGTGTTGTGTTACGTATGAACAGTTTCATGGAAACAGCATGAAGAAGATAATCTGTGATGAATCTGTGTATTCATTAATCTGTAATGAACAGAGCTTTTTAAAAAGTTCTCATATCGAGCTGTTTAAATCAACTTCGAACGAAGAAACGATTCGTATTCATAAGAATGAAAAGGCCGATCTCATAATAGCCTGTCTTGACACGCCTGGAATGAGTGCTGAAGAACTCTGCACCGTAATCAGAGACCACAAAGACCTCTGTGATGTATCTATCATCATTGTCTGCCCTGAAGACACAGGGGACGACATGAGAATATCAGAGTGCAGGGCCAGTGCCTTTGTAAGGGAGCCAGTATCGTTACCCAATCTGATGAGCAGATCGCATCAGCTCCTTCACGTAGCAAAAAGAGAATTCTTCATGGTACCGTTCGGAGCCCAAGTTCAGAAAGAAGCCGATGCAAAGCCGTTTCTCTGCTTTTCA